>CAXTMK010000025.1:41096-43912 GCA_964245315.1 uncultured Acidobacteriaceae bacterium
GTCCCTGTTCCCTGCCTCTAGTCCTTCATCCCGACCTTCACGCTATGCGCCAGTTTCTCGATCTCATCCGCCCGCTTGACCACGTCCAGCGAAAGAATATCCTTGTTCGTCCGGGCCACATCGTCATGCAGCTGCGTCGCCAGTGCCAGCAGCTTTTCCGTATCGGATACGAGGCGCTTCTGCCGCTCGCTCTCCCGAATCTTCGCCTGGCGCACCCGTGCCGGCATCATCGGATCGTCGTTCTTGCCTGACGCATCCGGCGGCTGCTGCGACATTGGGTTCTGAATCTGTGGCTGCTGCGCCTGCGTTTGCTGCGCCGGCTGTTGAATCTGCGAGACAGACGCCGGCGTCATCTGGCCCGCATGCACCGCTCGCCCCAGGCCGCCCAACGCTACCAACACCGCTCCCGCCGCCACACCCAATCCGCGCCGCCCGGCAATCGTCATACCCAACCCCCTCGCGCGGCCTTCCTAAAACACCGCGTTTGCGTCTCATTGTCAGCTACGGCGGCACGGTTGGCAACGTCTGTCCCGATTTCACTTTGAAAGCGAGCCTCATCCTGACCTTACTCCACGATCTCGCCCTCCTGCTGCTGCCCAACCCCGAAGAGTCGGTCCTGAAGCAGATCGAGCGCGACTGGCACAACGACATCGTCGTCATGGTGCGCGACCGCCTGCCCAAGGTCGCGATCATGCTGGTGCTGCTCTTCATCCTGCAGCGGGTGATCTCGTTCCTGGTCGCGCGCATGGATCGCGTCGCCGTCCAGGCGGTGCCTGCTTCGCGCGGCTCCCAGCTTCGCACCATGGCGACCCTCATTCGCGGCACGTCCTACAGCATCCTGGGTTTCGCCGCATTCGTAGAATTCCTCGAACTGTTCAACTACAAGGCCGAGCCAATTTTGGCCTCGGCGGGCATCCTGGGTGTCGGCATCGGCCTGGGTGCGCAGTCCCTCTGCAAGGACATCATCAACGGCATCTTCATCTTCGTCGAAGACCAGTACAACGTCGGCGAGACGGTGAAGATCGCATCCCTGACCGGCACAGTCGAGGACCTGACCCTGCGCCTGACCCGCCTGCGCGACGGCGACGGCACA
Organism: uncultured Acidobacteriaceae bacterium; assembly: GCA_964245315.1. Classification (GTDB taxonomy): domain Bacteria; phylum Acidobacteriota; class Terriglobia; order Terriglobales; family Acidobacteriaceae; genus Edaphobacter. The sequence goes on from CAXTMK010000025.1 coordinate 42,190, forward strand.
CTCTACATCATCCCCAACTCGCAGATCGCGACCGTCTCGAACCTCTCGCGCGACTTTGCCGTGGCCGCGCTCAGCATCTCCATCGATGCCAGCGCCGACCCGACCCGCGTCCTCACCCTGTTGAAGCAGATCGCCGACGAGGTCCGCGGCGAAGCCTCCTTCGAGGACGCCCTCATGTCCGATCCCGGCGTCAGCGGAATCGACAACATCAACGGCCGCGCGCTGGTCTATTCGATCAGTGCCAAAGTTCGGATCGCGGATAAGGACCAAATCCTGCGCGCCTTCCGCAACCGCATCGTCGACACCTTCAAGCACGAAGGCATTCCGCTCGGCATCGCCCCGGCCAACATGCTGCTCCTGCAGCAGCAAAAGGCCGCCGACCCCACCGCGCCACCCGCGCAGCAAGCGCTCACCTCCGCCTGACGCCTGGCGTCTGCTCCCACTCAAGCGGCCCACGGACTCGAAATGAGCGTCCTACTGGCACGACTAACCCGGTGCGTCTTTAGGAGGCCTTTTGAATCGACGTATAGCAACATGGTTCCTGATCGTGCTTTGCCTCGCGCTCGCGATCTACACCGGCTCCCGCCTGAAGCAGGCCGTAGACGGAGAGCGCGACCTGACCAGCCAGATCGCCGACCTCTCCGCAGCCGGAACGAGCGCCTCTAATGCTCCGGTGAGCGGCGCTGTCGCGCGGGGGATCGAGTCGCTTTCCGTCGCACTCTCCGAAGTGCGAAAGACCGCGCATGCCGACGAGTTCGCCTTAGGTGTGGAGATCCTCGTTCTGCTGGCTGGAGTGGTCCTGCTTCGTCCTCGGGTCGTCCGCTAGAGCGCGCTCAACAACTCCGCCACCGTCACCAGCGGGAATCCGCAAGTAGAATCTCGGCAGACCACCGCAAAACTTCCAGGCTGCGGCGGCAGATGAGGAATTGTCTTTCCGAGACCAGGCGGCAATGGGCCCAGATCTCGTATCCTCAGGACGCTCTTGTTAACCGCATACCCCTTCAGCGCCGCCCGCTCCAACTCATCCGCGTGCGCATCGTTCCCTGCCACCACCACCTGAATCGGGGGCAGCGTAAGCCTCCTCAATGCCAGCGCGTAGCTGGCGCAGTGCAGGCCAAGGTGCTCCACGACGCCGGCGAAACATTCAAGCGTGGCTTTAGCTCTCTCCCGCAGACCGACGTCGCTGGTGAGCTCCGCAAGGCGCGTGAGCAGAGAAGCGGCGACCGGATTTCCGCCGGGTGAAGGCGAATCCTGGAGCGGCTTCCTGCGAGTGGTAAGCGCCCCTACTGCGCCTTCGATCATCTCGGTATCGAAAAAACCGCCCTTGTCGCGGTCGTAGAACTTTGCGACCGTCGCCGCGCCGATCCTGAGCCCCGCTTCGAAGTACCGCATCTCGCCGGTCGCCTCCCAGGCGTCGAGCGCGGCATGACCTGTGAATACATGGTCTTCCAAACCGCCCGCGACCCGTTCGCCACTCTCGCGACTCTCAGGATAAGCTACGACATGCCCCAGCTCGCGCCGGCTCAGAATTCTATCCAGCGACTTCAGCGCGAACGCCACCGCCGAGCCTATACCCAGGACTCTCCCCGCGACGATATACGCCGAGATCATCATCGAATTCCAGTTTGTATATAGAGTCTTGTCGATAAACGGCGTCGGCCGCAGCTTGCGAGCCGCGTACATCTTTCTTTTCGCGCTCCTGACCAGCCCCGCCGCAAATTCC
>CAXTMK010000026.1:0-37506 GCA_964245315.1 uncultured Acidobacteriaceae bacterium
CGCCGCCGGTCTGCGCGATCGCCTCGACCATCAGCACGCCGGGCATGATGGGGTAATCCGGGAAATGCCCGGCGAAGTGCGGCTCGTTAATGGTGACATTCTTGATGGCGACGATGCGCTGTCTGCGCTCCATCTCGATGACGCGGTCGATCAGCAGGAACGGATAGCGATGCGGCAGGATCGCCATGATCTCGTTGATATCCAGCGTAGTCTTTGGGTTTTCGGGCTCACTCATGGCAGCCCTGAGTATAAACGCGCCCCTCAAGACAAAGCGACCACGGATCTTCACGGAGAACACACGGATAAACAAAGTATCTGATCCGTGTTTCTTCCGTGTGAAGTCCGTGGCCGGTCTTTGTTCTACTTCTTCAGCAGCTTGGTATGGTCGTACAGGTCTTCCGGCTGCGGCTTGTTGAACTCCGCTTTGGTATAGAAGAGCTGCGCCGACATGTCGCCGTTGCGGTAGGTCGTCATGTTCATGGGAGTCTCGATGCCATCGAACATGCGCCAGTCGCCGTAGACCTCTTCGTCAAGGTCGTAGTCCTTGAACTGATCGTTGCGCCACTGGAAGCTGCGCTGCAGCGGCAGGTGCGTCTCCTGGTCGATCTCGATCGTGACCGAGTCGTTGTTGGTCGCGAGGATGTTTATCAGGTCGACCGGCCGGCGGTCGCGCATGCCGGCGCCGGCCGCGACGATCATCACGCCGGGCGCCTTCACCCACGAGCGGATCACCTCATCGATGGAGTGCGCGCGCCTGCGCACAAAGTCGGCCACCTGCACGGCGGGCAGCACGGTCTGGCCCTTGTAGGTCACCTCGTAGCCCTGGTTCGCGTCCCAGATGTGAACGACGTCGCGCTTCATGCCGGGCATGATGACGCCGCGCACGGTAAGGTACTCGACGCGCGACAGGCGGGGCATATTGCCCTCGGCGAAGCGGGTGTATTCGACGAAGCGGACGACGCTGCCGGTGGGCTGGCCGCGGAAGAACGCCGCTGTCTGACCCTCGCGATACATGGTCCTCTTGTTGAGCCACGCATCGCCGCCCAGCGCCTTCACCATTTCGTCGAGCAGGCGCTTGCCCTTCTGCTCCTCGGTCTCTCCGGGGCGCTTTTCGGGGCCGGCGTTCTTCATCTCCTGGGCAGTCTGCGGCGTCTGCGCACTCGCAACTCCAGATACCAATACCAACGCGAGCACCCAAGTCTTCATGGTTCTTCTACTCCCTACACCCTATTCCCTACACCCTTGCTTCACCCGACCAGCACGGCGCCGCCGTTCACGTTGAAGATCTCTCCCGAGACGAACCCGGCCAGCGGCGTACAAAGGAAGACGACCGGACCGGCGATCTCGTTTACATGGCCGACGCGGCCGAGCGGAATGAGGCTCTTCAACTTTTTAGACGTCTCGGGATCGTTCAGGGCGGCGGCCGACATTTCGGTCGCGACCCAGCCCGGCGCCACGCAGTTTACATAGATGCCTTGCGCGGCCAGTTCGCTCGAAAGACTTTTGGTGAGGCTGACAAGCGCGCCCTTGCTGGCGGCGTAATCGGCATGAAAGGCCTCGCCCCGCTGCGCGGCGGTAGAAGCGATTAGAACAATATGGCCGCGGACGGAATCGGCGACCGAAGTGGGTGCCCCGGGTCTCGCTTCTGAGACCTTGGACTGCATCTGCGCTACGGCTGCAGAGACCAGCCCAAAGACGCTATCCAGATTGATCGAGAGCGTACTCCGCCACTGTGAGTCGCTCATGGTCGCGATCGGCTGGTCGTGCGAAGGCCAGACCCCGTGGTTCACGATCAGGCAGTCGAGCCTGCCGAAGGCTGCGACCGCAGCGGCGACCAGTGCGCGTCCATCGTCCGGAGTCCGCAGACTCTGCTTTACAGTGCGGCAGACATGCTCGCCGCCAAGCTCCTCAGCCAGTTTTTCCGCCGTCTCTTGCGCTTTTTCATAACTGAAGACGACCTTCGCGCCTGCCTCGCGAAACATCCTGACGGTGGCCGCGCCAATTCCTCGCGAACCGCCGGTTAACAGCACAACCTTGCCTTCCAGCGACAGCAGCAAACCGCTCATGCGCACAATTCTCCCACTCGCATGCTATCGCGTCTAACTGCGCTATTGGCGAAGAAAGCTGTTCGCGCTGCTTACGGAATGTCTGGGCTCAGCCGCAGCGCTGTACTCTATTCTTTTGTTCCGAAGCACGTTGAGGAACGAGTTCACCTCTTGGAATGACGCCCCGCCACACAGGAATTTCATCGATCCTGACGCGGAGAGCCCCAGTGCATAAGTAGTTGTGTGCGAGAGATGAATCGAGCCAAAGCGGCAGATCTCGTACTCCGCAAACCAGGCCGACTTCACGGAAATCCCAAAGAAGGTTTTGCGAAGAAGAATTCCTGAAGCCGAGAAGATTGCCTGAGTTCTCAGGATCATTGCTACTAAAACTGCACCGGCAAGAACGCTCGCCAGACCCCCAAACTCGAACAAGAAGAGATCGCCGTATAGGACGTCGCCCGAGGTGCTGTAGAGGATCGTACGCAAGTGCGTCCATGTCCATGACGACAAGACCACGAAAATCAGCGCGGCGAAGGCTTCACCTACGCCTACACTGCGCATGAAGGTGACTCTTACGCTGTCCGGCTCATCGACTAATTCGTATCGAAGCATCGGTTCTATCGGCTCGCTTTCTTTGCCTCAGCCCGCGCCGCCAAGACCTGCCTGCGGTCGGCGATGACGCGCTTCTGCTCCGCCTTCGGCATGGCCAGGATGGACTTCGTCTTCGGCGGCAGCTTCTCGAAGGTCATCGCATGCGCCGCGCTGAGTTGCTCCTCCCATTCGCGGTCGCGCATGGCATCCCAGCGCTCCGCCGACACCCAGAAGATGCGGGCCATGTATGGAGCCGGCATGAGCCCTTCGCGCTCGCACATTTCGGCGAAACGCTCCGGGCCGACGGGAAACGAGATGGCGTTGCCGGCGCCGGGCTCCAGGTTCAGCATCACGCACATCTTGCCGCCGATGGCCTTGTCGCCTACCCAGTAGACAAGGCCGCCCCATTGCTCCGCTTCGATGACATGCGGCAGCTTCAGCAGGAACTCACGGGCTCGTTCGGCGTTCATCCGGATAGTTTAGCTCTTATTCGCCTTCGCCTTGCTCCCGCCTGCCTTTTGCAGCTTGGTGCCGGCCGCGGCGCGCGAATCCGCCTTCTTCTCGGCCGCAGTCTGCTTGTCCTTGGGTTCGCAGCTCCCCTTGGTCATCGGCTTCTTGCCGGGAACGGGTTGGAACCCCGGCCAGCATTGGCTCGTCTTTTTCGGGGATGTTTTCTTCGCAGGAGCTTTCTTTGTGGAGGACTTCTTCGCTGAGGTCTTCTTCGCCGTAGTCATGGCAGCTTAGAAGCGAGCACAGGCTCCGGCGTTCCTCGCGCGGTCACAAATTTTTAATGCAGCTTCAAACGGATCGCGCCCTTTGCAGTAGAGGCGTCCACCACTCGTCCATGCTGCGTCACCACGATCCTGCCCTGCGCGACGAGCCTGCGCGCGGCGGCTCTGGCGGGCTCCATCAGGCATTGCCAATTTTGGCCGCCCGCCAGCCTGGCCGCCTCGCTGGGGCAGATCGTCTTGTCGGGTCCGCGTTGGGCGAGCAGATCGAGAATCGCCTCCTCGAGCGCTGCATCGTGGGTTGTCGTTTCGGGATCATGAACGCGGTCAGCCATAGGAATCTCTATACTGAACTAGATGCCTGAATTCGCTCCTGTCGACGACCAACTCGCGCTCCTGACCAAGGGCGCTGCCGAGATCATTCCGCTGGAAGACCTGCGCACGCGTCTTGAAGCCTCGCGCGCCGCGGGCATACCGCTGCGCATCAAGGCGGGTTTCGACCCGACAGCGCCCGACCTGCACCTGGGCCACACGGTGCTGCTGCGCAAGCTGCGCCACTTCCAGCAGCTCGGCCACACGGTCATCTTTCTTATTGGAGATTCGACCGCACTGATCGGCGATCCTACCGGCAAGTCCGCTACTCGCAAGCAGCTTACGCAGGAAGAGATCGACGCCAACGCCGAAACGTATAAGCGTCAGGTCTTCCGAATTCTAGATGAACAGAGGACGGAGGTGCGTTATAACTCCGAGTGGCTCGACAAGCTTGGCTATGCCGGCATGATTGGGCTCGCAGCCAAAACGACTCTCTCCCAGATACTCGATCGCCGCGATTTCCTGACGCGCTTTCGGGCGGACGAAGAGATATCGCTCCACGAGCTTCTGTATCCGCTCGCACAGGGATACGACTCAGTCGCGCTCAAGGCCGACGTCGAACTCGGTGGCACCGATCAAAAATTTAATTTGCTGATGGGACGCGAACTACAGCGTAAGTTTGGACAGCCAGAACAAATCGTGCTGATGACGCCCATCATCGAAGGCCTGGACGGCGTGCAGAAGATGTCTAAGTCGCTCAACAACGCCGTTGGTGTGCTGGACTCGCCGTTCGAGATGTTCACCAAACTGATGACGATTCCGGATGCGCTGATCCCGCGCTACTACACCCTGCTGACCGACCTGTTGCCGGCGGAGATCACGGCTATCGAAGCCCGCATCGCCGACGAATCGCTGCACCCCATGCAGGCCAAGCGCGACCTCGCCCGCACCATTACGGCGGACTTCCATACGCCGGAACTGGCAGCGCACGCGGAGGAGAACTGGTCGAAGCAGTTCCAGCAAGGCGGCGTCTCGGACGACATCGAAGAGATCGGCATCGCGCAGGCCGCGATCGCCGGACCGGAGGCGCATGCCGCACAGGATGGAGTTCCCGGCTTCACCATCCGCGTGCCCAAACTGCTCGTGCATCTTGGGCTTACCGCGTCGAACGCCGAGGCCACCCGCAAACTGGCCGAGGGCGCGGTCAAAATCGATGGCGAGGTCCACAAGGAAGCCGTATACAGCCTCGCCGAACTGCCTGCTTCGCTCACGGTGCGGCTCGGCAAACGGGCCAAGCGCGCCAACCTGACCTAGCTTGCTGTCTGCTACCCAAATCTTTCGCGGAGCATCCAACCCAATGATGAGTCGAACGAAACGCTGGACCAAAGCACTCTCGCCCGATCCGGCATTTCGTCTGGCGCTTCCTTTGTTTTTGCTCGCCTGTTCTTACCCCGCATACGCTCAGAACAAGAACCACGCCTCGGTACAGGCTTCGGTTCCGGCGCCGAAGGATGCTCACGCCATTATCGCCTCTGCCTGTGCCAACGAATACGCGTCCGATCGCAGCGACCACACCGCGTTTATGTATCGCGATCACGACATTACGCCGGACCACGACACGACGTTCGCCATCGTCGAGACGCCCGAAGGCAATCTGAAGCGCAAGATCGAAGACCACGGCCAGCCACTCACCAGCGACGATCGCGCCGCGGACGATGCACGCATCGGCGCGTTGATGAAAGACAAGGCTAAGCAGCAGAAGATGAAAAAAGATTCGGCGCACGACGACGAGCAGGCGGACGAACTGCTCAATCTGCTTCCGACGGCGTTTGTGTGGACCATCGTCAGCGAAAATGGCGATCTGGTCACTCTGAACTTCAAGCCCGACGCCAACTTCGATGCGCCGAACATGGAAGCGCGCGTCTTCGCGGATATGGCGGGCGAGGTTGTCGTCTCGCGCAGCGAAAACCGCATTCGCAGCATGAAGGGCCAGATGGTCGACGATGTGAAGATTCTTGGCGGCGTCATCGGCAAGCTGCACAAAGGCGGCACTTTTCAGGTCGAGCATCGCGAGGTTGCGCCGCACCACTGGCAACTGACGGAGCTGCACGTCCACATCGTGGGGCACATCCTGTTCAACTTCAAGACCGTCGGATCGCAGGAGGACGAGGTCAAGACCGACTTCAAAATCTCGCCCGCGCAGAACTTCCAGCAGGCCTACGACATCCTTTATGCACCTCCCGCCAAAGCCGCCAGGTAGCATGGAAGGGCAATGACTTCCAACCAGCGATACGACTCGATCGACGTTCTGCGCGGGATCTCGATTCTGCTCGTCATCCTGCTGCACATCTTCATCCGCATGCACTTCGCGGACTACAAGCTGGACCTGACGCTGCCGCCGCTGCTCTCGCACCTGGTCTTCCGCAATGGCGATAACGGCGTCACCATCTTCTTCGCCATCTCAGGATTTCTGATTACCTATACGTCGATTCAGCGCTTCGGCTCGCTGGCGGCGCTCAGGCCGGTGATGTTTTACCGCATCCGCTTCGCGCGCATTATGCCTTTGTTGCTGCTGGTGCTGGCGGTGCTCAGCGTGCTGCACCTGGCGCATGTCGAGGGCCTCCGGATCAATCTCAAACGTGAGTCGCTGCCCGGCGCGCTGTTCGCCGCGCTCACCTTTCACCTCAATTGGTACGAGGCGGTGCATGGCTACCTTCCCGCCAACTGGGATGTGATGTGGTCGCTGTCGGTGGAGGAGATGTTCTACCTCTTCTTTCCGCTGTGCTGCGTGCTCCTGCTGCGCTTCAAAGGAGGTCTATGGCTGTTCGTGACTCTGCTGCTCGGCTTCGTGGTCATAGGCCCGCCCGCCCGCGCGCTCTGGACCGGCCACGACATCTGGCAGGACAGCAGCTACCTCGGCGGCATGGACGCCATTGCGCTGGGCTGCATTACCGCGCTCATAACAGCCTGGGCGAAGCCGCGAGCGCCTTCACGCAAGCTGCTTCTGGCGCTTCAGATTCTCGGCGCGGTGCTCATCTTCTGGATACTGCTTTCGCCGCGCTGGTACTGGATTCGTCCCACGATGCGCTCCCTTGCCCACGCCAGCCTCGACCAGACCATCCTGCCGCTCGGCACATGCCTGGTCATCTTCGGGTCCGTCCTGCGCAATCGCCCCGGGCGAATGTGGACTGCGCCTGTCCGCTGGTTCGGACGCCATAGCTACGAGGTCTATCTGACCCACGAGTTCATCGTCATCCTTGGGACCGAGTTGCTGGTGAAGCTGCATCGCGGGCCGCTGCTGCTTTGGGCTGCCGGCATCGTGCTGGTCACCGCGCCTCTGGGTTGGGCGGTTGCGAGGTACTTTTCGGAACCAATGAATCGGCGGTTGCGCGGTACGCAAAAGGCGACTTCCTGAGCTTTATGCTTAAAGCTGTCCAGCTTAAAGCTCGAGATTCATGCTTCTCTAAAGGATTCCCATCTTCTTCGCTGTGCTGGAAAGAATTTCGAGCGCCCGATCCAGCTGCTCGCGCGTATGCTCGCTGGTCATGATGATGCGCACCCGCGCCTTGCCCTCGGGCACAGTCGGGAAGGCGATGCCGGTCGCCATCAGGCCCTGCGCGAAGAGTTCCCGGCTGAACTCCATCGTGCGCCGTCCCTCGCCCAGGATGATCGGGATGATGGGCGTCTCGCTGGCCGGGGTGGAGCGTCCGCCAATGTCGAAGCCCGCGGCCTCAAGCTGCTGCTTGAAATAAACGGTGTTGGCCCAGAGGCGCGCGATGCGCTCGGGTTCGTTTTCGAGAATGTCGAAGGCCGCGATGCAGGTCGCCGCGACCGAGGGCGGATGCGACGTCGAGAACAGAAACGGCCGGGCGCGATGGTAGAGAAAGTCAATCAGGTCGCGGCTTCCGCAGACGTATCCGCCCAGCGCGCCGATGGCTTTCGACAGCGTGCCCACCTGCACATCGACCTTTCCGTGAACGTTGAAGTGATCCACGCTTCCGCGTCCGTTGCGGCCGAGCACGCCGCTGGCATGGGCATCGTCCACCATCATGATCGCGCCGTACTTCTCCGCCAGCGCGGCCAGTTGGTAGACGGGCCCGATGTCGCCGTCCATGGAGAAGACGCCGTCGGTGATGATGAGCTTCCTGCCCGGCTCGTGCTCGATTTCCTGCAAAAGCTCTTCACAATGCTGAACATCCTTATGCCGGAAGACCTTGATCTTCGCCCGCGACAGCCGCGCTCCGTCGATGATCGACGCATGGTTCAGCTCGTCCGAAAGGATGAAGTCTTCCTTGCCCAGGATCGACCCGACCGTGCCCGCATTGGCGGTGAATCCGGACTGAAAGACGACGCAGGCTTCTACGTTCTTGAAGCGCGCGATCTTCTCTTCCAGCTCCATGTGGATGCGCATGGTTCCGGCGATAGTGCGCACCGCGCCCGAGCCGACGCCATGCTCGCGAATGGCCCGAATCGCCGCCTCTTCGATCCTGGGATGGTTGCACAGGCCGAGGTAATTATTGCTCGCGAGGTTGATGACCTTGCGGCCGTCGTAGGTGCAGACCGGCGCCTGGACGTCGTCAAGCTGGCGCAGCTTGAAGAACGTGCCGCGAGCCTTGAGGTCGTCGATCTGGGCCGTAAGGTGCGCGAGTTGTGGGCGGACTGCTGTAGCGGTAGACATACAAACAATGTTAAACCGTCCGGGTGCCACCTCTCAAACGGCATCCTCGTTTGAGGTGGGGTCTCGCAGATGTTCCTCCACCAGGGCGATGGCCTGAGCCACAAGCTCAGGCGAATCGCCTGTCCCCTTCAGCCAATGCACCGGATGCAACTCGCCCTCACGGCGAAACCACGTCATCTGGCGCTTGGCATAGTTGCGATGCCCCTGCTGGGCCGCCGCGATAGCCTGTTCCACGGTCAGCGCGCCTTGCAGCACTCCTACTGCCTGCGCGTACCCCAGCGAAGTAAACGGCCTGCACTCGGCTCCGAATCGCTCGATCAGATTTTTCGTTTCATCGACGAGTCCGGCGCGAAACATCGCGGCTGCACGCTGGTCGATGCGCGCGTAAAGCTCAGGCCGCGGCGGGTCGAGCCCAAGCCGCAGAATGCGATAGCCGGTCAGCGCGTCGCGACCCTGCTGCCACTGCTCCGTCATGGGTTGCCGCGCACTCAGCGAGACTTCGATGGCGCGAATCACCTTCGGCACATCGTTGGCGTGGATCAGTTCGGCGGCATGAGCATCCAGCCGCAGCAGCGTTCGATGAAGATGTTCCGCTCCACGCTTTCGAGCGCGATTCCGCAGCAGCGTTCGCAGGGATTCGTCTCGCGGCGGCGCGGGAAAGAGGCCGTCGAGCAGCGCTCGAAGATAGAGGCCGGTGCCTCCGGCGATGACAGGGAGGGCATGCATCCCGGCCAGCGCGGCGCGAGCGTGGCGCGCCCAGTCGCCCGCGGTGCAGACCTCGTTCGGGTCGTAAAGATCGAGCAGGTGATGAGGAATCAGAAGGCGTTCCGAGGCGCTGGGCTTGGCCGTGCCGAGCTGCATATGGCGATACACGGTGACGGAATCGCACGACAAAATCTCTCCGCCGAAGCGTTGCGCCAGCGCCAGCGAAAGCGCCGTTTTGCCGGAGGCGGTGGCGCCGAGGAGGACGATCAGCGGAAGCATAAAGACAGGGTATAGGGTGTAGGCGCCAGGGTATAGGGACCAGGATCAGGGGCTCTGAAGTATGGCTTAGCGAGCGGAGTCCTGTCGCTAACATCCCGCGCCTTTGCTTCAGGGCCGAGGGCCTGTCCTATCCCAGCCTGGGGCAACGCCCCAGGCTACGGTGCGCCACCACGACTGAGGGCTGAAAGCCCGACATAATTCGGCGGAAAATCTCCACACAGGTCGAACGTAAACTACCTGCGCTACCATCCGGAATGAAAAAGATGCAGAGGGCGAGCTCGCATCAGGATGAACACAACAACAATTGCTGCCAGCAGAAGCAAGCCGCGCAATTGGCTACGGCGCTCACGCTCCAAAGCAGCCCTGCGCTCTTCATTCGACTCCACTACTTACCCGGTTTGGAAGCGGCTTCGGGCGCAGCTTTATACGCCGGTGGCGGCAGCTTGCCCTCAGCGACCATCGCCTGATCGACCATGCGGAAGACATCCTGCAGCGGATACGCGCCTTCCAGCTTTTCGCCGTTGATGAAGAGCACCGGCGTGGCTTCGACCCCGAGATCCTCGCCCATCTTCATCGACGACTTGATGGCCGTGGTGTCCTGTTTCTTCATGCAGGCTTCGATTTCGCCCGAGTTCACCTTGTCCTTCGCGGCCTCGTCGAGCGTCAGCTTGTCGAGCTGCTGGTTGGCCTTTTCGACGCTCTTCTCTTCGCCGCCAAAGTCCGCTGCATGCGCGTGCACGTAGTCCACCATGTTCCAGTAGCCGGGCGTGCTCTTCTCGCCGAGACAGTTGGCGTCGACCGCGGCGCGCATCGCCCACGGATGCTGCGAGAGCGGGAAATCGCGATAAACGATGCGCACATTGTTGCCGTAGCGGTCGAGCAGCGCGGGGAAGAGTTGCGCATGCATTTTCGCGCAGAACGGGCATTCCAGGTCGTCGAAGACCACGATCTCGACCGGCGCCTTTTCACCGCCGCGCGCCGGACGGCCCTCACCCGAGACGACCGTCTTCGGGTCTTTGCTGATGTCGTACTTGTTGAACTGCGCCAGCGTCTTGCCGTCGCTCGAGAGCAGAAACGGGATCGGATGCGAGGGCGAACCGTCCTGCAGCACGGTGACCTCGATCTTGTCGAATCCCGGCATGTCGGAGGGCGTCCTCGGCCCGATCTCCATCACGTAATCCGGCGGGATCTTGGTCCGCTGCCGGATCAGGATCTCCACACGGCGCGCCAGTTCGGGCGGAAGCGTGCCGCCGGCAGGCACCTGCGCCCGGCATCCCAGGGTTGAGAGAGTTGCGGCGAGCAGGAGGGCGAGGACGGGTGGATAAGATAAGCGCACGCTAGGATTATCTCACTTTGAGCTGGACGCAGTGGAGTGGTCACGCGAGGACAAAAGCAGATCCCTGCGGGATGACAAACAAAGACGACGAGTCAGAAGAGCCGTTCCGCGCGACGCAGATTGCCCGCCGCGCCGATGTTCGCCAGCGTGAAGTTGAACCGGTACGACCCTTCGTTGCGCACCGAACCCAGCTCGAACTTGCGGTATTCGATCGCCAGACCGCAGCAGTTCCAGTTATACGAGGCCTGCACAGTCGCGTACTGCAGCAGCGACGGATAAACCGTGTTGGTCGTGCCGTTGGAGCTGGTGCTGGTCGCGCCATAGAGCGCCTTCAGGTCGATGCCGGTGTTGGCCGCGAGCGAAAGACCCGGCTTGGCTGGGTTGCCGTAGCCCATCAGCACGCGCAGCTGGTTGAAGTCCGAGACCGCGTTGGTGACGCCATTGGTCGAGGCCTCGCCGGTCGTCGGCGTCGGGTTCTCAGTGTAGAAGCGTCCTGGCGCGTCCAGCCTGGCGTAGCTCAGCGCCGCAAAGGTGTTGCCCTGATGCAGGTCGACGAAGACGTTCGACGAGTTGAACTTCATCGTGCCGGTGTCGAGGTCGAAGTCCCACTCGAGGTCGGTGTGGGCGGAGCTGCGCACCCGCAGACGCGAGATGAGCGGTGAAATCTCGCGCTTCTCGGTCAGGAACGCGACGCCGGAAAGATCGAGCGTGGTGCTGAAGATGTTGCGGCGGCCGTTGGCGATGGCTCCGCCAAAGGTCTGGTCGAAGAAATACTTCTGAGTCAACCGCCATGAGATCAACTCCTCGCTGGGGCAGTTGCCGGCGGTCGGGGCGTCGTCGTCAGGCTGCTCGGGCGCATCGTCCTCGCCGGTGGGCAGATCGCTGTTGAAGCCGGAGGAGAGCGCGACCTCCGCGGTGCGGCAGGGGCTGATAGGATCGCCGGCGTTTCGCGGGCCTGGTTTCGATTTCGGTTTGCGAAAGATGCGCTGCGTCACGCCGTACTCGAGTTCGTCGGTATTCGAGACCACGTCGGTGGCGTCGAAGCGCAGGATGTTGCGGAAGTTGTCGACGCCATCGGCGAGCCGGTAAGTCAGCTCCGGTTCGATGGTGTGGCGCAGCTGCGTGCCCAGCAGGCGCGTAAAGCGGGTCGGCTCGAAGGTTCGTTCCAGCACCGGCGGCCGGATGCTTAGGGAAAGTTCGATGTCGGCGCGCGAGGTTTCTGCCCTGCCCTGCTCGGGCGGCTGACCGGGCACGGCCGTCGCTCGCGAGCGGGTGTAGAAGGTCTCGCGCACCCCCAGCGACGGGACGATGTGCCAGTTCGCGATGGCGATGGGGTAGTTCGCCTGCGGATGCACATCGAAGCGCTCGATGATGCCGCCGGTCTCGAAGTTGGGCTGGGTGCGCTTCAGGCCGGAGGCGCTGCTCTCCATCGAGACTTCAAGCCCGGTAGAAAAGGAATTGCCGGTGCGGGGTACGACGTGGTCGGTGCTGCTGAAGGAGAGCGTCGGCGCGTGAAAGATGTGGACTTCCTGCTGCGGTACCGGCGGCGTAGCGGTCGGATTGCCGACCACCTTGATGCCCTGGTAGCGATCGGCCAGCGCGCCCAGTTCGATGCCGTCAAACTGGTGAACCGCGTAGAGGGTGGAGACGATGTCCGACGTGACGGCCTGGTTGTAGTTGTCGCTGAAGGCCTCGCGATAGACGTAGCTGGAGAGGTAGTCGATGTTGGTGGCGGCGCGGGTCTGGGTCGAAAGATCGTGGCGCGCCGCCAGCACGATCTCTTCGCCGCCCTGATTTGCGGTTCCAACGCGCCGGTCCAGCACTTGCGTGTAGTGCAGCTTCAGAAAGTCATAGGCCGGGCCTTTGTAGCGAAACGTGGCGTTCTCCGCCCAGCCGATGCTGCTGTAGTAGTCCGCGCCTACGGTCAGGTCGGCGGAGCGGTTGAGCACCAGGTAGACCTGCTCGCCGATCACAATGCCCTTGGTGCTCGATTCGCCGACGGTCGGGATCAGGATGCCGCTCTCGCGCGCGTCCGCGTCCGCCGGATGGGTGACATACGGCAGGAAGAGCAGGGGAAAGTTCAGAAGATGGAAGACTGAGTTGTGCGCCCGGGCGACGTTGTTCTCAAGCGAAATGTGGGCGGCGGAGATCTGCCAGTCGGGCCGGGGCAGCTCGCACGAGGTGACGGTTCCGTCGTAGACGTCGTAGACCATGGGGCCGGATTTGACGACCATGCGGCCGCTGAAGAGAAACGGGCTCTCGGTGGTGTAGACCGTGCGATGCTCGCTCGGAGTTCCCTTCAGTCCGACGGAGCCGTTCACGTCGTAGAAGCGGCCGGTCGCGGTGCGCAGGTTGTAGACGCCGTGCGAGGCGGTGATGCGCTCCCGGTTTGGCCCTCCGGTGACGAGTACGTTGCCGGTCATGGTCAGTTCGCCGGTGTTGGCGTTGTATTCGATATGGTCGGCCTGCGCCTGGCGGTCTTTGTAGGTGATGACGACGTTTTGATCGAGCGTGTAGACGCCCCGCGCATACGTCTGCGGACCGGTGCTTTCGATGACGATATCGTCGGAGGATGGAGGCGCAACTACTGGCTTTGCAGTGGGATAGACCGCCTGCGCCGGGGCATCGGGAAGCTGCACTGGAAGTTGTGCAGCGCTCGCGCCGCCGGGGGGTGCCTGAGTCGTCATCTGCTGCGCCGCAAGATGCCTGTTACCCACCGCCAGCAGCATGATAGTTATAAGTAGGTAACGAATCACTTCAGGTGAGACGGCGCAGCCGCGGGTTGGTCGCAGCCAAGGTCGAATCTGACTCCGGATCGGTTCGGGGCTGCGGACGGACGGCACAGTTGCAAGGCTAAACGATTCGCAAAGATTTTGGGTTGGGGATTGACGACGATGGGATCGGCACAGCTTGACTACATTCCCGCGGAAGAGACTGCGGCGGACGCGGCGCCAGTCGCCCATACCGGCGTCCAGACCGTCATCCAGACCGGTCCATCGGCACTGCGTCAGCAGGTGGCGGAGCGTCTGGCCGCGCATAAGCAACGGCGCGAACGGCTGGGTGTCGCTGAAGCCGCCGAGCAGGCAGCTGCCGTCAAGGCTGTCGCCAAACCGGCCGCCCACCTCGAAAGTCCGAAGCATCGCATCGCCGCTACCGTAGTCGAGCGCTATGCGCAGACGCCGAGCTACCGGGCAGTTTTGGCCGAGCAGGCGAAGCGCGCCGTCGAAGAGGCTGCCGCCGCCGCCGAAGTAGCCATGCGCAATGCGGAGGCCGTCGCCGCCGCGCAGCAGGAGCTGCTGGTCGAGCTGGAGCTGTGGAATGCGCCGCAGGAGTTTACGCCCGAGACTGCGAGAGTCGTGCAGCCGGAAGCGCCGCCGCAGAATTCTCCCAGGACGCAGGAGCGTACCGGCGGATTGACGGTTCGGCTCTACGAGGATCTGCGTCAGGTGCCGGTCGCGCCTCCGCCGCCGACGGATCTGGCGCGGTCGATCGCTCGTGGCGCGGAGCTCGACCCCGAAGAGGCGATTGCGCTGGACGCCGAGATCGCCTTCCGACAGGCGCCGGTGTTCGACGAATTCTGGATCAACAACGATCCGCTGGAGCCTTTGCCGGCGAATCTGCTGGAGTTTCCGCGGCAGCTGGTCGCCGCGCGCAAGGCTCGTCCGCGCCTCGCCGAAGGTCCCCTGCGCGAGGAGAGTACGCCGCGCACCGCGCAGCTGCGCATCTTCGAGGTCGAGCCCGAACAGATTTCTTCCGCGCCGCCCTCCGCACCCGCCGCGCCGGAGTGGACGTCGATGATCCACCTTGACGCCCATGCCGTGACCGCGCCCGTGGCCGAGACGGAGGCGACACCGCTGCTGCCTGCACAGCCCGTTCCGCAGACCGCTCCGCTGGGTCTGCGCACCATGGCCGCGCTGGTCGATGGAATACTCGTTGCCGGCTGCGCGCTGGCTGTCGTCGCGATGTTCGCGCGCCTGGCCGGCGAGATTCCGCTCGGCCTGCCGCTTGCATTCTCCGCCCTGGGGCTGCTGGTGGCGCTGCATGTGGTGTATCAGCTGCTGTTCTTTACCTTGAGCGACCAGACGCCGGGCATGCGCTACGCGCGCATCGGCCTCTGCACCTTCTCCGACGATAACCCCACCCGCGCGCAGATGCGCCGCCGCATCTGGGCTCAGTTCGTCGCGGTGTGTCCGGCTGGTCTGGGCCTGCTCTGGGTCTTCCTCGATGACGACGGCCTGGGCTGGCACGATCGAATCTCGCAGATGTATCAGCGAGCGTATTAACGTTTCCCTTGGGATTAGCGTGGGGCTTCAGCCCCACGAATGACGACGATCAATCCAAGGGGCTTCAGCCCCGGGCTCTCTTCTCATCCGCGCAGAAGGCCCGAGGCTAAAGCTCCTTTCATCACATATACCCCATTCGTGGGGCTGAAGCCCCACGCTAATCCCAAAGGCGCAACTCGCAAACCTCGCATCGGCGCGGTAACATAAGCAGACCCTGCAAACGATCGTTCGGGTCCGCGATCATGAGCGAATTGAGTCTTTCCTCCGAACTCGAACCCACCTCGCCTGCGCTGTTCGCGGAGCGCCTCGCGAGCGTCATCGAGGCTCTGCCCGATGCCATCTTCTGCCTTGATCGCGGCTGGTACATCACCTACGCGAATCCCGAGAGCATCCGCATCTCGCGCATGCGTCCCGAGCTCTTTCCGACGGCTACGTTCTGGGAGCTGTTTCCCGATGTCCGCGGCACCGAGATGGAGACCCGCTATCGTGCCGCAATGGCCTCCGGCGGACGCGACCACTTCGAATACCACTACCCGCGCTTCGATATGTGGGTCGACATCCACATCATCCCCACAGACGATGGCTTTGCGGTCTTCTATCGCGACATTACTGGACAGAAACACGCGCAGGCTCGCGAAGCCGCCGTCACGCGCCAGGTAAGGCAGGCGTTTGAGGCCATCCCGGACGGCGTTGTCATCATCGGCAAGGACTGGAGCTTCCAATTCGCGAACCAACGCGCTTTGGAGCTTGTCGGCAACATCGACATCGTCGGCCACGATATCTTCGAGCTCTTTCCAGGCAACAACGAAGAGCCGTTCGGCTCGTCCTATCGGAAGACGATGGCCGAGCGCGTCCCGACGGAGTTCGAGGCCTTTCATCCCGCCCCCCTGAATATGTGGGTGAAGGTGCGGGCCAAGGCGTATGAAGACGGCATCATCGTCTTCTTTTCCGATATTTCGGCCCGTAAAATGGCTGAATTACGCGAGTTCGAGATGGCGCGACGCCTCAATCAGGTGCTTGAGGTCACATCCGACGCAGTGGCATCGCTGGACCGTGAATGGCGTTACAGCTATCTGAACGGCAACGCGCAAAGAATGATCGATCCAAACCGGGATCTGATCGGCAAAAACATCTGGGAGGCGTTCCCCGCCGCCGTCGGCAGCCCCGCATGGGAGATCTACCACCGCAGCATGAACCAGGGCATCTCGGGCACCGCCGAGATCTACTATCCCGAGCCCGTCAATGCATGGCTCTCCCTGCAATCCGAGCCGGCGCCCGACGGCATCGTCGTCTTCTTCCGCGACATCAGCGAGCAGAAGCGGCACGATGCGCTGGTGCGCGAGCAGCAGCAATTGTTGGCCGATGTGCAGCGCGCCGTGCTGATTGCGACCTGGGATCTCGACCTCGCGACGGGAGAGGTGCGCTATGGCGCCGGCTCGCACCCCGTCTACGGGCATCCGCTGGAGAATATCCCGACGCAGCAGGCCTTCCGCAACATTCTGCATCCCGATTTTCAGGCCTCGCTGGACGCCGCGGTCCAGCATTCGATCAGGACCGGCGAACGCTTCCTGCACGATGTCCAGGTGATCGCGGCCGATGGCTCGGTACTCTGGATCGAGGTGCGCGGGCAGGCGGTGCTCGATGAAGACGGCGTCGCCACGCGGCTGCGCGGCATGGGCATCGACATCTCGCAACGCAAGCAGAACGAGGCGTCGCTGCTGGCGAGCGAGGCCCGCTACCGCGTGCTTGCCGACCTGAATCCGCAGGCCATCTGGATGGGCGATCCTTCGGGGAATATCACGTACGCGAATCAGGGCTTCCTCGCCTACATCGGCCTGACGCCGGACACCATCGGCGGCCTGGGCTGGCTGCATGCCTTCGCGCCCGAGGATCAGGAGCGTGTGGTCGAGGTGTGGACACGATCGGTCACCACCGGCGTCGACTACGACATCGAGGCCCACCTGCGCCATGCCGCGACCGGCGAGTATCGCTGGTGGCACCTGCGCGCGGCGCCCATCCGCGACGCCTCCGGCGCCATCGTCAACTGGCTCGGGGTGGGTGCGGACATCCACGATGCGAAGACTTACGCGGAGTCGCTGCGCGCACAGCAGGACGAGACCGAACGCCGCCGCGCGGAGCTGGAGACGATTTACACGACCACACCCATCGGCCTGGCGCTCTTCGATCCGGTGAACTTCACCTTCCTGAACCTGAACGACAGCGAAGCCGAGATGCTCGGCTACCCAAGGGATTACATTCTTGGCCGTCCCTTAAGCGAAATCGCACCACCCGACAAGATGCCCGCGCTGCTGGAGATGATGCGCTCCGTCGCCCAGGGCAATCCGGTGAAAGATCGCCTGCTCGAAGGCGAACTGGCCGCGAGGCCCGGTCAGGCGCGCGCCTTTCGCGTGAACTACTCGCCCATCTTCAACGAGGACGGCAGCGTACGCGCCATCTCGACCGCTTCCATCGAGATCACCAATCAGAAGAAGGCCGAGACGGCGCTGATTCAAAGCGAAAAGCTGGCTGCCGTGGGTCGCCTCGCGAGCAGCATCTCGCACGAGATCAACAACCCGCTGGAAGCCATCACCAACCTGCTGTACCTGATCGCCATGGACGAGAAGCTGCCGCAGGAGCTGAAGGGCTATGTGCACATGGCGCAGTCGGAGCTGTCGCGCGTCTCGCAGATTGCGACGCAGACGCTGCGCTTCCATCGCCAGGCGGTCGCGCCCACGCCGGTGACGGCACGGGAGCTGGTTGGCGCGGTAGTTCGGCTCTACACCGGGCGGCTGTCCAACTCGCACATCAAGGTCGACGCGCGCTACGACACGGACGTGAAAATCCTGTGCTTCGAAAACGACATCCGCCAGGTGCTGAACAATCTGATCGCCAACGCCATCGACGCCATGCGCACGGGCGGTCGGCTAATCATCCGCGCGCATAATATGCCCAGCCGCGGGGGCGTGCGCATCACTATCGCGGACACCGGCCACGGCATGAGCAGGACCGTGCTGGAGCGGGTCTTCGAGCCGTTCTTCACGACGAAAGACCTGAACGGCACGGGGCTCGGACTATGGATTTCGGCGGGGATCGTCGAGAGGCATCGGGGCAAGTTGAGCGTGCGCTCGAGCGACGCACCGCATCGGCACGGAACGGTGTTTACGTTATTTCTGCCCTGCAAAGAAGTCGCTTCGTAATGCCGGTTTTCCACGAAGTTTTCGCAGAACTCTTGTCGGGGCCGGTTCAGTGCCTTTGTTCCATGACCAGAATCTGCGTCTGCGCGTCGATAAATCCGCGGCCCGGCTGATAGATCAGCGACCAGCGATCGCGTCCGAGCGTCACCGTGTAGATCTTGCTCTCGGCGTCGAACAGCTTCCACTGGCCTTGTTCCCCGTTCGTGCTGGTCACGGTTCCATCGGCGGCGAACTTTGCGACGCCGTGGTCGACTGTTCCCGACTTGACCGCGTACACCCCGACGACCGAAGGAGCCGCGCCGGGCGCTGCGCCGAACGAGACGGCGCCACTCGCTTCGATGGTGTAGGCGGTCGTCTGGCGCACCAGCGAACCAGGCGGCGGGGTGACGGCAACCTCCAGGCGCGATGCCTTTGCTGCGGTTCCCGTCCACGTGGTTCCACCGGGAAAGTCGACCGGCTTAGCCAGAGTCGTGCCCTCAACCTTCGGCTTGAAGCCGACAAACATGTGCGGCGCGCCGCCGGTGTTGAAGCCTTCCTGCCGGTTCCCGTAATGAAAGGTGACCTTGAAGGCGCCCGGACCGACGGTGAGTACCCAGAACTGGTTGCCGCCGAAGCTGTCGATCGTCGCCTGGTTAGAACCGGCGTGCAGGGCAGCAGGCTCGTCAATCTTGAGCGACTGCGCGAATAAGGGGGACGACGAAAAGAACAGCGCAACGGCCAGCAGTTTAGAGCGCATCGAGGCCTCGTGGGTATGAAGAAACATGTGAAGTATAACGCGGGTTACGCTTTCCGCCGCTACAACTCTCTTAGCGCCCGATCCACCTTCATCTTCTCGAGCGTCAGCGTCTCGACCATGGCGAGATCGCCCCTGCGTTCGGCCTCCGCGATCGCCGACTTCAGCTCCCGCTGCCGCCGCTCCAGATACTGCGCCTTCATCGTCAGCAGCGAGTTCTCCACCTGCTCGGCCATCGTCTGGGGCGTGTTCTTGCGCAGGCCGGAGTTGTCCTCCGTCTCCGGCTGCGAGGCCAGCACCTCCGCGAGCAAGGCGCGGCTCTCGTTGTCGGGGGCCGCGTCAATCGGATTTTGCGGTGTCGGACCGTGCGCCAGCGCGTCGAATAGCGCCGCGCAGGGCAGGCCTTCGTACCACTCCGGGTGCTCGGCCAGGCTGTCCGCAGCAGCGGCGCGAGCCGCGTCGCCTTCGGGCAGCACCAGCGCCCGTAGCAGTACGCGCTCCATTTCGCTGGCCGGCTCGCGGCGGTGCGCGCGTACGCTGCTCAGGCGATTCGAGGCCGCATCTTTTAGCTCCTGCCGCATCACGGCCGAGTCGATGCCGAGCTTCTGCGCCGCGTCGGCCTGAAACTCGTCGCGATGGATGCGGTTGGGCATGCGCCGAATGTGCGGCAGCAGAAAGTTGAGCGCCCTGGTCTTCGCATCCGCGGTGCGCCCGGGAAAGAGTGTGCGCGCCCGTTCGATCAGGTAGTCGGAGTGCCGCTTCGCGCCGCGCAGCGCGGCGGTATAGGCCGCGATGCCCTGCTCGCGGACGAACCGGTCCGGATCGAGCCCGCCCTCAAGCGAAACCACCCTCACCTCGAATCCCTCTTCCGTCAGGAGCGCGATGGACTTCTCCGTGGCGGTGGCCCCAGCCAGATCGGGATCGAAGTTCACGACGACGCGCCTGGTAAATCGGCCAAGCAGCCGCACCTGCGCCTCGGTAAACGCCGTGCCCGACATCGCGACGACGCTCTTCACGCCCGCCATGAAGACCGAGATGCAGTCCATCTGTCCTTCGACCAGCAGGGCGAGATCGTGCGCCTTGATATCGGCCTTGGCCTTATCCAGATTGAAGAGAACGTTGCCCTTGGTATAGAGCGCCGTCTCGGGCGAGTTCACATACTTTGCAAGCGTTCTGCCCTTGTCGTCGACCGCATCGAGCGCCCGCGCCGTGAACGCGATCGGCTTGCCCTGCTCGTTCGCGATGGGGAAGGTGATGCGCTTGCGAAAGCGCGCATAAAGCTGGCCGGTGGGCTGGCCGTCGTCGTCCTTCTCGCTGGAGGTGAACAGCCCGCTGGCGCGCATGGCTTCATCCGAGAAGTGTTGCCTGATCCGCTCGCGCATATCGTTGAAGTCGTCGGGCGCGAAGCCGATGCGGAAGGTGGAGAGGGTCTGCGGAGTGACGCCGCGCCCGGTCAAATATTCCCGCGCGCGCGCCGCCGCGGGCGACTTCAGCTGCGCCTCGAAGTACTGCGTCGCGGCCTCGTGCAGGTCGATCAACTGCCTGCGCAGCCCGGCTTCCTGCGCCTCTTCGGGCGAGGAGAACTCGCGCTTCGGCAGCGGAATTCCGGCCTTCACCGCGACCGCGCGCACCGCCTCGGGAAAGCTGAGCACGTCCATCTTCATGACGAAGTTGAAGACATCGCCCTTTTCGTGGCAGCCGAAGCAGTAGAAGTAGCCGTGCGTCGCGTTGACCGAGAAGGAACCGGTCTTTTCCTTGTGAAACGGGCACAGGCCGGTGTAGTTCTGCGCGCCGGTCTTGCGCAGCTTGATGTAGTCGCCGATGATCTTGACGATGTCGACCTGAGATTTTACGGTTTGTGCGAAGTTATCGGCCATTGGTCACTGGGACCAGTTTAGAAGAACCGTGCCTGTGGCTTTCCGCGCTAGTCTTCGACGTGAAGACCCTCGGCGCCCAGGCTGTAGGAGCGGGCTGAGCCGATTTCGGGCGAGTACGCCACGATGCGCTTGATTACGGACCCGAAGATCAGGTTCAGCTCCTTCGCGTTGCAGGTGGGCAGATAAACCGTCAGCACGCGCGGATCGTAGTAGCGGAAGAGGAGATTTCGTCCGGCCTCGTCTTTGACCCGGAGAAAGGTGCGGAGGTGGCGCCGGATGTCGCGGAAGTTGCTGGTCGACTCGATCAGGATTCCCCACGCGTTCTCCCAGCCGTTGAGCAGGACGAAGTCGGTGATGGAGTCGCGGGGGCCAACTTCGATCAGATACGGCGCAGCCTTTTCCAGTGCCGGGTGAAGCGTGCCCGCGAAGAGGCAGCATTTCTGGCGATAGGAACGCGTGACCGCGTTGTGAATCGCCGGATCGCGCGCGCCGTCGAGCACGGCGTACAGGCTGATGGGCCGGGCGCTGTCGGTGGGCCAAAGCATCGTCTTCAATCGATTCAGTTCGGTGTGGGTCACGTATCGTCACCACTGGAATCGTTGTCGTCGGAGGAAGCGGAATCGTCGTCCCCGGAGGAAGCGGACCCGTCATCCCCGGAGGAATTGGAATCGCCGTCTCCGGAGGAACTGGAGTCGTCATCCCCGGAGGAGTTCGAATCGTCATCGCCGGAGGAGTTCGCATCGTCGTCTCCGGAGGAGTTGGAGTCGTCGGCGGCGGAGGAGTTGGAATCGTCGTCTCCGGCGGAGGATGAATCGTCGTCGTCGGACTTGTTTGCGGCGCCTTTGGCGCACTCCTCGCAGAACGGGGTTCCGGAGTCGGAGGCGTTTTGCAGGCCGGCGGCGGTCGCATCGCCATCCGTCTGTGGAGGAAAGGTCGCCGGCTCGGCGCCCTGCTCGGACACGCCCGAGCCGCTGCCACTGACTGCCGGACCCGGACTCGGGCTCGAACTCGAACTCGAATCCGAACTCGACGACAGCGTGGAGGGCCGGCTCACCGGGTCCGGTTGGGCATCGGGGGGAGCGGTTGAAGCAGGGCGCGGCTTCCAGGCCACGGTGTGTACATGCAGCCGCTTGCACGCCAGTTGGACCGCAAGCGAATGGACGAGATCGTCTTCACATGCACAAGCAGCTAAAATCGACGGGCAGTCCCATCCCCCAAGGGAGCGCAGCGCCTGCATCGCCAGTTGGTCGAAGCGGAAGCGATTGAGCCAGCGCGCCGCCGACTCGGCATCGCTGAAGATAAGGGGATTGTCCGGCCGGCCACAGTCCTGGCGCAGATGGACGACCCAGCTCTGAGCCGACAGGCGGATTGTGCGTTCACTGGATGGCATCTTCGCTATGAGGTGTCTTGCAGTGTCAATCGCGTGGCGCAGTGAGACAAGACGGTGCGGAACGCAACGTAAGATCGCGAATGGTCGTACCGCGTCAGGTTAGTCCAGCTATTTGTATGCTACGGTATCACTTAGCTGACGCCCGTGCCAGCAGATCCAATCGTATGATCGTGCGTGCCGAACAGATGAAGGTGCTGGAGTTGCATGCTCAGCGGCAGTTTTCCGCCGACATGGCCGTTTACGTGCGCACGCTGGCTCCGAAACTCTGCGCGGTGGCCGGTGATATCGCGGTGCTGGCGATGGTTGAGCGTGGAATCAAACGAGCCGGCTCCTACGGTTTCAAGCGGCGTGGCCCCATCCAGTTCTACCTTGGAATGATGTGTACGCTCGGCAGCAGTTTCGACTCCGATTGCCAGTTCCCGTGGGCCGCCGAGGTCTTGAAGGACCGGACGATTCGCAACGAGCTGATTCGTGCCGACCGCTTGTATGAGCGGCTGCGCATGTACCTGGACAAGGTTATGGGGCCCGGAAATGAGTACGCGATTGCGGCGCTCGGCAGGCTGATCGACTTCTTCGAGGAAGACCCGGCTGGCGAGCGCATCCTGCGCGGTCGGGTGCTGCGCGCCGCAGCCTGGATTTACCCGGAGAAGCTGGCGTTCCTGGGAGATAACATCCTGGCTGCGATGACATCGCAGGCCGAGAGGCAGGCAGGACAGTTCGGACTGCCGGAGCCGCGGGGAGCGGTGCTGCTGGCCGGAATGCACCTCGCTCTGGGTGCCGGGGCGTGCTCGGACCCGCTTTATCCCTGGATCGCGGGCACTCTGGAGGACCCGTCGATCGTGGATGGATCGGTCCGCGAGATGAGCCTGCGCAGGAAACTGCGCGCCTACGCGCAGCACATGATGCAGGATCCGCGGGAGGCTTGAGAGATGGACGACAATTCGCCTCCTGCCCCCAGCGCGACTCCCGCCAACGCACCGTCGGCCGGCGGCGGTGCAGTCGCGCCCTGCACCACTTGCAGCATCACCACGTTGACAGCGGCGACGGTTCCGTCCAACCGGGCTCGCACTCGCATCGGGGTCGGTGAGCAGATAGAGCTTACCTTCTCGCTCGGCTCCGCCTCCTGGACGGCCGCGCCCCCCGACGCAGGCACACTCGCGAGCAACACCGGTGCGACTGTCATCTACAGCGCTCCGGATCGCGCGGCCAGCGTGACCTTCACGGCCACCGGCTCGGGATGCACGGCCACCGTGGTCATCACCGTCGTGGAGCCGTCGAACATCGTCATGATCCGGCGGCCGGGAACCAAAGGCAAGCATACGAAGAACACAGCGTCGGTCGGCTTTATCGCGGATATCTACTTCATGCCGGCCGATGTCTGTTTCGATCACGTAAGCTATCTGGAAGACGAAGTGGATGCGGTCGGAACCGGATGTTTCCAGGCTTCCATGGCCAGCAATCATGTGGGGCATCACCCCAGTACAAGCCCTATCACGGTGGGAGCGCCTACCAGCGACACCAGCGGCTCCAGGGTGAACGGATACGACATCATCGCGGCCAACAGCAGCAGCAAATGCGATGGAGGCTGGACCTGGTCGATCCCCTGGAAGTTTCAGGTAGGCTCCGGCGATGCGAAGCAGTTTCAGGTTGTGGATCAGGTGATTGCCATAACGGCTGCCGGCGATGCGACCATCAGCAAGGCCGGCGCCTCGAACAGTTCCGCTTATGGCGACGCGACGGAGAAGGATGCGCTGTTCAGGTAAATTCGCAGGGTGGACTTTGGTCGCGGTGCTGGGCTGCGCGGCAGCGGTCGAGCGGCCTGCGGCAAGCCAGGGAAAGGCAGCCATGAGTATCGAAGGCGTAGCGAACCAGGTTCACGAGCACGTGCAGCGCTTCACGCAGACACGCGATCTGACGGAGTTACGGCTGGGTGCGAACCTGGTGGGAACGATCGAGATGCACACCGTCGCGGACTATGCCGAGAGGCAGAGGGTTCGAGAGGCCAGGTTGCTGCTTTGGCTGGAGCTTTTGAATACGTTGGACTCTGTCACGGATCCGGCCTTCGACCCGGCCGACGTGCCGGCCGCGCGAGTCGATGTGCCGGACACGCCGATGAAGCCGGGCTGGATGATGTCATCGCCCGAAGGCATCGCCGACCCGGAGGTGCGCCGGCAATATGACGAGGCGGTCCGCGCGAACGCGGAGAAGGCCACTCACTACCGCTTTCAAAAGGAGCTGCGCCAGATGGACGCCGAGCTGACACCCCAGGCGGATGCCTATATCAGGAGCGCTTACCTGCGCTCGCCCGTGAGCGTAAAGGAGATGGATGCAGCGATCGCCGCGCGAATTCAAAGCCCCGAACGCGCGCGGCACCTGCGTTCCCTCGTCACGCCGAGCGCGCCCCGCTGAGAACGCAATGCTATAGTGACTCCCATGCCTCGCATCCTTCCACTCATCCTTCTGCTGACGATCCCTGCCTTCGCCCAGACTGCCGCCCAGACTCCCGACCGCACCCAGCTCCTGCTCGAAAAGCTCTCCAACGCCCCCGGACCGCCGGGCGCCGAAGAAGCCGTCCGCGCCATCATGGTGCCGGGGATGAAGCCCTACGTCACCACGCCCATCATCTACGACGGCCTCGGCTCCGTCATCGCCCAGCAGGGCAGCGCCGGCCCGCGCATCGAGATCGATGCCCACATGGACGAGCTCGGCGGCATGGTGCGGCGCGTCACGCCCACCGGCTTCCTCAGCATGCAGATGCTCGGCGGCTGGCTCGACCAGGCGCTCGTCGATCAGCGCTGGATCATCATCGGCAGCAAGGGGCCGGTGCATGCCGTCACCGGCATTCGCGACGTGCACATCGTCACGCCGGGCGAGCGTACCGCCGTCTTCTCGCGCGACTCGCTCTACCTCGACGTCGGCGCGAAGAACGCCGCCGAGGTGGCTGCGATGGGCGTCGCGCCGGGCGATCCCGTCGTGCCGGACTCGCCCTTCACCGTGTTGAACGGAACGAAGAACTACCTCGGCAAGGGCTGGGACGATCGCATCGGCTGCGCCGTGCTGCTCGAAGCGATTCGCCGCACCGCCGCCATGCCGCACCCCAACACGCTCCTCTACGCGGCCACCACGCAGGAAGAGGTTGGCCTGCGCGGTGGACGCACCGCGGCCCAGGCGATCAAGGCCGACATCGGCATCGCCATCGAGGGCGGCATCACCGGCGACGCCGGCGGCGCGCGTGCCGAGGAGTCGCAGGTAAAGCTCGGCGCCGGACCCGGCATGTTCCTCTACGACTCCAGCGCCATCCCCAACCGCAAGGTCGTGGCCCTCGTGCGCAAAACCGCCGCCGACGCCGGCATCCCGCTGCAGGCCGACCTGGTGCAGGGCTACGGCGACGACTCGGCCGAGATCCAGATGACCAACGGAGGCACGCCCACCATCAATCTCGTCGTCCCGGTGCGCTACACCCACGCGCATAACGGCATCGTCAATCGCCAGGACTTCGACCAGACCGTCGATCTGGTGGTTGCATTGCTGATGCACCTGGATCAAAAGACGGTGGCTGCGCTGCGGGATTTCGCACCCCAGCCCTAAGCGGCCCCAGCCAGAGTAATTTGCGGGAAGGGAAAACTTGTCTCTGCGGTTTGTGTTCCTACGAAGGCAGGCGGGAGTAAATCCAGCCACCCGGCAAACACGCCGGCAGAAAGAGGACAGACCATGATTTTCTCAACCCTTGTTCGCAAATTCGCTGCTCCGGCTGTTACAGCAGCAGCCATGTTCGCGGCACCGGCAGCATCGCATGCCGGTGTCATCATTTCGGTCGGCTTCGCGCCGCCGGCTTTGCCTGTCTATGTGCAGCCGGTCGCTCCGGGCGAAGGCTACCTTTGGAATCCGGGCTATTGGGCTTACGCTCCCAGCGGCTACTACTGGGTTCCCGGCGTGTGGGTGCAGCCGCCTTCGGTCGGCGTCCTGTGGACCCCGCCCTACTGGGGATTCGCCGGTGGCATCTATGGCTTCCATGAAGGCTATTGGGGACCGCACGTCGGCTTCTACGGCGGCGTGAACTATGGCTTCGGCTACGGTGGCAGCGGCTTCTACGGCGGACGCTGGGATGGCGGCCACTTCGCCTACAACACCGCCGTGTTGAACGTTGGGGCCGGCTTCCACAACACCTATGTCGACCGCACCGTCATCGTAAACAACAATTACAGCCACACCAGCTTCAACGGCGGGCCCGGCGGCATTCAGGCTCGGCCCAGCCCGCAGGAGCAGCAGTGGTCGCATGAGAATCACATCGCTCCGACACGGGACCAGCAGAGCCACTTCCAGGCTGCTCAGTCGAATCGCGCTAACTTCGCCTCGGCCAACGGCGGACATCCGGCCCTGGCGGCGGTCGCTCGGCCCGGCGCAACGAGCGGTGTTCCGGCTCGCGACGCCGCGGCAAATCCGGCGCGTGACGGCTTCGGAGACCGCAACGAGGTGAACGCTCGCCAGGGCAACCAGCAGGCGCGCATCAACCAGGGCGTTCGTTCCGGTCAAATGACCCCGGGTGAAACTCGCAACGTTGAGAATCGCGACACCAGCATCAAGAATCAGGCCCAGGCAGATCGCGCCGCCAACGGGGGCAGGCTGACAGGGCAGGAGAAGCAGCAGATCAACCAGCGTCAGAACAATGTCAGCAATTCGATCGCGGCGGACAAGAGCAACGCCAATAACGACCGGGCAGCCGCGGCCCGCAACGGCTCCACGCCTCACCAGGAGAAGCAGGCGGCCAGAGCGACCGAAAAGACCAACGCGCCGCACCCGAAAGAGGATCACCCGCACCGGTAAGGCAGATAGTCCGAAAAGGCGGTCGGAGAGCATTGATTCTCCGGCCGCTTTTTCGTGTCCGTCTAAAATGAATGCATGCACCCCGAGGATCAGGATCGCATCGTCGTCGTTCTGGTGCGGGCGCGCAATCCCTCCAACATAGGCGCGGTCGCCCGCGCGATGCACGATCTCGGCTTCAGCAAACTGCGCATCGTCAACGAATTTCCGGTGCCGTTTGCAGCGGCGAAGTCGGCGGTTGATGCTTCGACTGTGCTGGAGGCCGCGCAGGAGTTCGCCGCAGTCGCAGATGCCATCGCGGACTGCTCGCTGATCTTTGGAACTACTGCCGTAGGCGAGCGCGTGCTGGAGCATCCGCTGCAGCTACTGCCCGAGGCCGCGCAGACGATCCACGCGAGGCTGGCGAGCCCCGGAGAAAGGATCGCGCTGCTCTTCGGCTCTGAAAAGACCGGTCTCTCGAACGACGAGCTCAGCCACTGCAACGCGCTGCTCACCATCCCCATGAATATGCGCACCGCCGACCGCCATCTCTCGATGAACCTCGGCCAGGCCGTCGCGGTTTGCCTCTACGCCATCGCGCAAGCGACACCGTTGGGTGCCCCGCATCTCGCACCTGAGATGTGGGAACGGCCTGCCGCGACCTCCGGCGATCTCGAACGCCTGACCGCCCTCCTGCGCAACGTCCTCGACACCTCCGGCTACACCCGACGCCATCCCGCCAACGTGCGCGAGGCCACCCTCCGCCGTCTCGTCCGCCGCATGGCGTTGGCTGACTCCGATGCAGCCGTTTGGACGGGCATCCTGCGCCAGCTGCAACATGCGCTCGCGGGTCGCGCCCGTGACACGAAACTACCCGCAAACGCGTCTGATACAGAAGAAGCCCCCGAATCTACGCTGTAAACTTGTGCAATCGATTTCGCGAACCCCGCCTGTCCCGGAGAACTCCTTGAAGTCCGCTCTTTCCGCAGTCGCAACACTCCTCATGCTTGTCTCCAGTGCAGCCGGGCAGCCGGCCCGCGTCTACACCACACAGGACTACGCGCAGGCTGAGAAGTTCATGCCCTACAACGTCGACTCGCTGGTGTTGCATACGGTCGAAAATCCCGCGTGGCTGGCCGACGACCGCTTCTGGTATCGCGACACCGGCGCCCAGGGCAGCAGCTTCATCATGGTCGATCCGGCCAGGGGCACGAAGGCGCGCGCGTTCGATCAGGTGAAGCTCGCCGCGGCGCTTACGCCCCTGAGCCCCAACCAGAGGCCCGTCGATCCCAACCATCTGCCGGTGCAGGCGTTCGCCCTCTCCGATAACGACAAAACCCTGACCGTGCTCGCGTTCGGCCAGCGCATCGTCTGCGACATGTCCGGCCAGGGCGTTTGCGCGGCGCCCGATGCAGCCGCCACCCCCGGCAGAAGACGGCGCAGGAACACCGGCGGTGAGATGGACATCGCACCCGACGGAAGCAAGGGCGTCTTCATCCGCGACTGGAATCTGTGGCTGCGCAACCTGGCTACCGGCGACGAAACCCAGCTCACCAGCGACGGCGTCAAGAACTACGGTTACGCTACCGACAACGCCGGCTGGACGCACTCCGACAACCCCATCGTGGTATGGTCGCCCGACTCGAAACAGGTCGCGACCTTCCAGCAGGATCAGCGTAAAACCGGCGAAATGTACCTGACCGACGTAACCCATGGCCATCCCACCCTGACGGTGCTGAAGGAACCGCTGCCGGGCGATAAGGATGTGACCATGATCGAGCGCGTGGTCATCGAACTTCCCGCCGCGCCCGGACAGAAAGCGAAGATCGTGCGTCTGAAGATGCCGCCCGACCAGCATCGCTCCACCCTGTGCGACGACATCAGCTGCAAGGGCGGCAGCGGCTGGGACGACGTGCAGTGGGGCAGCGACTCCAAATCCCTCGCCTTCGTCTCCACCTCGCGCGACCACAAGCAGGAGTGGATGCGCATCGCCAACCCCTTCACCGGCGACGTTCGCGACGTGATGGGCGAGACCGTCGCCAAGTTCTACGAGAGCGGCAACGACATGGTGAACTGGCGCTGGCTCTCGGCGTCGAACGAACTGCTGTGGTTCTCGGAGAAGGACAACTGGGGCCACATGTACCTGTACGATGCCGCGTCCGGCAAGCTCAAAAATCAGATTACGCACGGCGACTGGAATGTGACGCAGGTGCTGAACGTCGACGAGAAAGCGCGCGTAATGTACTTCCGCGGCGTCGGCAAGGAGGCTGGCGAGGATCCCTACTTCCAGATGTACTATCGCGTCGATCTGGACGGTAACAACCTGCAACTGCTGACGCCCGAGCATGCCGACCACGTCATCACGACCTCGCCCGACAATCGCTTCTTCGTCGACACGTATTCCACGCCGATCCAACCGGAGATTACGGTCGTTCGCGACACCACCGGCAAGACGGTCGTCGATGTCGCGCATGAAGACATCACGAAGCTGAAGGCCACGGGGTGGATTCCTCCGGTGAAGATCAAGGTGAACGCCCTATAATTAAAAAAAAAACTCTACGGCCTGCTCTTCCGCCCGACGAACTTCTCCACCGACAGGAAATATCCGATCGTGAACCACGTCTATCCCGGCCCGCAGACCGGCTCCTGCGGCGACCGCACCTTCTCGCCCGCGCATGGCGATCTGCAGTCGCTGGCGGAGCTCGGCTTCATCGTCGTCTGCATCGACGGCATGGGCACGCCCTTCCGCTCGAAGAGCTTCCACGAGGCCTACTTCGGCGACATGGGCGACAACACCATTCCCGACCAGATCGCGGGCATGAAGCAGTTGGCCGCGCGCTATCCCTGGATCGACCTGAACCGCGCCGGCATCTACGGCCACTCCGGCGGTGGCAACGCGACCGCCGCGGCCATGTTCCACTACCCCGACTTCTTCAAAGCCGGCATCGCCGAAAGCGGCAACCACGACAATCGCGACTACGAAGACGACTGGGCGGAGAAGTGGTCGGGCCTGCTGGTGATGAACCCCGACGGCACCAGCAACTACGACAGCCAGGCCAACGAGGCGACCGCGAAGAACCTGAAGGGCCACCTGATGCTGGCGCACGGAACGATGGACGACAATGTGCCGCTGAGCAACACGCTGCTGGTGGTCGACGCGCTCATCAAGGCCAACAAGGACTTCGACCTGATCCTCTTTCCCAATGCCGGACACGGCTACGGCGCGGGCAGCCAGTACATGACGCGCCGCCGCTGGGACTACTTCGTAACGTATCTCGCCAACGCCACGCCGCCACACGAATACGCCATGCGCGACTACGCCTCGACCCGCGCCGCGCTAAACGGAGCCGGTCCAGCCGACGTCGACTGGACCAAAATCGTTCCCGACCCAGAACCTTAACCGGGTGCCCCATCTCAAAACGGCTTTATCGTTTTGAGATGGGGAACGAGTGCCAGGGATTGGGTCTTTACTGCACGATCGTAGAATCCGCGTTCGTCACCTTAGCCGCTGCCGGACCCTTGGTAACCACCCAGCCGTGGTCCGTATCGGTCAGCGTAGCCGAAGCCGCGACCGGTCCTGAAAGGTCGGTCTGCACCTGCGGAAACGCATTCTTCGTCTCGGCTGCCTGCGCCCACGCCGGCACGCCGCTCATCTTCAGGTGGTAATTCACGACCGTGGTCGCGCCGGGCTGGGCGTTGCTTGCGGTCGAGCTATCGATACTCGCGACCGCAGGCGTGCCGTAGCAAAAGTTCCCGAAGCCCGGCGTCTGCTGATCCGCCGTCCAGGCGCTGCGCCCTTTGTCCGATAGATCGTAGTTCGTCACCTGCTTCGACCCAATGAGGAACCGTTTCTTCTCATCGGTGGTCCGCTGCAACAGGCCCTGATCGACCAGCGCGTCGAAGCCCATCGTCTTCGAGGTGTCGGAGGTGTCGGCCTGCGCCGGCAGCTTCATCGGCTGCGCCCACAGACACTCCGGTTTCGCCGCATAGTAGGTGTTGATCGCCGTCGTATAGTTGCCGGTGCTGTCGTCCGTCTTCGCCTTACATCCGGCCAGCGCCGCTACTGCCAGCGCAACCGCAATCTGTGTCGTTTTCATGTTTGGACTCTCCCGAGACATGGGATGCCAGAGTCATCGCCGCGGTTATCGCAACCATGATGCACTTGTTCCAAGCTATCAGCTTAGAGCTGGCAAGCTTAGAGCTCCGGAATCAAG
Organism: uncultured Acidobacteriaceae bacterium; assembly: GCA_964245315.1. Classification (GTDB taxonomy): domain Bacteria; phylum Acidobacteriota; class Terriglobia; order Terriglobales; family Acidobacteriaceae; genus Edaphobacter. The sequence continues at coordinate 31,166 of CAXTMK010000026.1, forward strand.
CTCTCTTTCAGCGGCCTCACAGCCACCCCTTAGCTCTGGCAATCCGCGCCGCATCCACGCGATTCGTAGCCCCCAGCTTCGAGATCGCCTCCGATAAATAATTCCGCACCGTGCCTTCAGAGAGCCGCAGCTCCGCCGAGATTTCGCTCGAAGATCGGCCCTCGCCCGCCCGCTGCAAAATCTGCCGCTCGCGATCGGTCAGGGGATCGTCCTCCGCGTTCCAGGCCTCGGTCGCAAGGCCGGGATCGACTACGCGCAGCCCGCGATGCACGCGCCGCACCGCATCCGCAAGCTCCGCCGCGGGGCGATCCTTCAGCAGATAGCCGCGCGCGCCGGAGTCCAACGCGCGCCGCAAGTATCCGGGCCGCGCGAACGTCGTCAGGATGACCGTGCGCACCGCGGGCCGGCTGATCTTCAACGCCGCCGCGACCTCAAGCCCGGTCATCTCCGGCATCTCGATATCGGTCACCAGCACATCGGGCGCAAGCTGCTCGACCGCGCGCAAGGCCTCGCGCCCATTGGCCGCGCGTGCAACTACTTCGATGTCCGGCTCAAGCTCCAGCAAGGCGGCCAGCGCGCCCAGCACCATCGCCTGGTCCTCCGCCAGCACCACCCGGATCGCCATCAGCCCTCGACCGCGCTCAACGCGCTCTCCGGCAGTTCGATCACCAGCTTCGTGCCCAGTTTGGTGCCCGGTTCGGCTTCGATGCGGAAGCGTCCGCCCAGCTCCTGCACGCGCTCGCGCATGCCGCGCAGGCCGTTGCCTTCGCGTGCGACGCCGGCCGCGCCATCGTCTTCCACTTCGAGCGATGCGAAGCCGTCGACAGTGGTCGCAAAGCGCATGGTGCAGCGCGTGGCATGCGCGTGGCGCACGATGTTCGTCACCGCCTCGCGCACCGCCAGCGACAGCACCGTCTCCTCGCGAGCCTTCAGCGAGGGCGGCTTCGACACGCACGTCAGCGCCACGCCCGCGGCATCGAGCGTAAGCCGCGCCTGCTCGACCTCCGCGCTCAAACCCTTCGCGCGATAGCCTCCGATCGCCTCGCGCACCTCCGCGAGCGCCGTGCGCGCGGTGCGCTCCACATCGGCAATCTCCGCCGCGGCGCGCTTATCGTCGCGTCCCATCAGCCGTCCGGCGAGCTCCGCCTTCAGCACGATCACGCTCAGCGTATGGCCCAGCACGTCGTGCAGGTCGCGCGCGATGCGTTCGCGTTCGGCGACCGCCGCCAGCGCAATATTCTCCTGCTGGGCGTCGCGCAGCTTCTGGTCCGTGCGCTTCTGCTTCGCCACAAACAAATTGCTCAGCCCCACGATCACGGCGAACGAGCCCGTAATCATGTAATTGAACGGATTGCCCGGATAGATGCGGCTTTCGATCAGCAGGGTAGCGATCTCGATCGCCATCGCACCGATCAGCAGCGCCGTCGAATCGACGCAGAACGGAAGCAGCGCGGCCACGTAGATGAAGAAGCAGGAGCCGCCCATGTTCGAGGGGATGGTCACGACGCCGAGCACGAAGATGGCGGCAATAATCGCCAGCCTTAACGCGCGCCGCTCGAACTGCACGTAGCAAATGTAGAGCGCGAGGAAGATCGCGAAGGCCGGCATCTGCTGCAGCCAGTACCTCGCGCTGCCTCTCGCGATCGGCTCGATGAAGAAGAAGACCGAGTACGCGAGCCAAACATATGCGCCCAAGTCGTGCTTCTTGTTGCAGTGCGGACGCCCGTAGAGGTCGTGCGGCATCCGCATCTCGCTCGTCGATGTGCGCAGCTCACTCATATCGTCTCCGCCATTCTACTTCCACAACTTAGGGTGTCCCACGTCTCGATGCTGAGACGTGGGATTGACCGGAGCCTAAGCATCCTGCTCCGCGCGATGAAACACAGCCCAACTCGCCCCCAGCATCAGCAGCATAAAGCCGATCAGGCCGGCCCAGTGACTGAACGCAGTGGAGCTGCGGCGCTGATATCCGAAGATCGTCTCCATCAACTGCGACAGGTGGTACGCAGGCAGGTACGGCGCAATCGGCTGCAGGAACTTGGGCAGCATGTTGATCGGAATCCAGAGCCCGCTCATGAAGGACATCGGCAGATAGATCAGGTTGACAACGCCCGAGGCCGCGTTCGCCGGCACCAGCAGCGCAATCAGCAGGCCCATCGACGCAAAGGCAAGCGTACCCGCCAGCGTCATGCCCAGCATTAGCGCGACCTCAGTCAGCGAAAGCTTTACGCCGCCGAAGAACACTGCGACGATCGACAGCACAGCCACGATGATCAGCCCGAAGGCCTGCGCCGTGATGCACTTCGCAATCAGGTAGGCCATGGCGGGCATCGGGCTCGAACGTTTGAGCTCGAGCCATCCCTGCGAGCGCTCCGACGCCAGGCCGACGCCGATGCCGAAGAGCGCCGCGCCGATCATGCCGAAACAGCAGTAGCCCGCGAGGATGTACTTGGCCGCGTCCATGCCGCCCATCGTTTGCCCGCGATTGGTGAGGCCGAAGAGCATGTAGAACATCAGCGGAAAGCCGATGACCGAAAGCGAAAACACCTTGGTGCGAATCAGCTTCAGGAACTCGTACTTGATCTCTTTCGCATACAGGCTGAAGGACTCGGCGACCGTGCGGCGCGCGGGTTTTGCGGGATATGTAACAGTAAGTGTTGCCATTTCGATCTCCTTGTAACTGATCCGGTTACGAGTACTATTTTTGTCATTCCGCAGCGAAGCGAGGAATCTGCTTTGCTTTCTAGCGTCCGTGCGTCAGCTCCAGAAATGCATCTTCCAACCCCGGACTTACCACTTCCAGATCGGAAAGCTCCGCGTCGTAGGCCAGCATCTCGCGCAACACATTCTCCGCATTGCCCGCGGTCACGCAGGTTGTGCCGCCGCTCTGCTCCACGTCGATCACGCTCGGCATTGCCCAGATCTGCGCCGAAGACAGGCTCGTGGTGCAGCGAATCTTCCTGCTTGCCGAGCGGCTCTTGATCTGCTTCGGCGTGCCCTCGCTTACCACCTTGCCCTTGTCGATGACGATAATGCGATGCGCCAGCGCGTCCGCCTCTTCGAGGTAATGTGTCGTCATCAGCACCGTCTTGCCGCGCGCCGCCAACGAGCGAATCTGCTCCCACAGCCCGCGCCTCGCCTCGATGTCGAGGCCCACGGTGGGCTCGTCGAGGAAGACGATCTCGGGATCGCCGCAGATCGCCAGGCCGAACAGCAGGCGCTGCTTCTGGCCTCCGCTCAAGGCCTGGAACAAGCGGTTCTCGAGACCTTCAAGCTGCGCGATACGCACGATCTCCGCCACGCTCAGCGGATTGGGATAGTAGCTGCGAAACAGGTCGATATGCTCCTTCACCTTCAGGGTTTTGGGCACGCTGGCCACCTGCAGCATGGCGCCGATGCGGGTGCGCGTGGCGGCCGCGCGCGGGTCACCGTTGAAGATGCGCGCCGTGCCGCTAGTGGGCGCCGAAAGCCCCAGCAGCAGACGCACCGCGGTCGATTTGCCCGCGCCGTTCGGCCCCAGCAGCGCGACAATCTCGCCCGGCTTCAGTGCCAGCGAAAGGCCGTCGAGCGCCGTAATCGGGCCATACTTCTTGGTCACATTGTCCAGCACCGCAATCGGCGCCGCGCTCTCTACCAGCTTCTCCACATCCATCTCCATCGCCTCTGCCATCATCGCCATCACTCTCCGGTATGAACTGCCTACACCAAGGAGTCTCGGGCATGCGCGCGGGGAATCGCAGTGCCGCATGTCAGCAATCTCGTATGACGTTTGTCATTCAGATCACTGCGCAAGTGTCTATCGGTCCTCGCGTTTAACAGAGCCGTCAAGCTGACGTTCAATGACGTGTTCCGGCAGTCGAACTTCTTCAGGGGCAAAGAGTTCGAGAGTGACTCCCTCTCGCGTCAGTTTGGCTGACCTGACGCGGCCAAGAAGCGCAATCAATGCTTCCATCAGCCGGGTTATGCGTTTTCTTTCCAACAGGATCAGCAAGAGAACGAGCAGAGGCCACGCCAATACGCCAACGAACTGCACCACGAGCTGGAACACAGGCGCTACCGTGTTCATCGGCCTGCCCCCTCTCTCACCGCTGCGTGACAGCCGCGGTCTACACCTTTTGCGCGGGCTGGCTAACATGTTGAAGGAACTCAAATTCCGGCTCGATCAGTTTATCTGCCGGGGTAATAGCGACGATCGTGCAGCCAGCCTTCTTCTTCTGGACCATCCAGCGAAGCGCAACAAGCGCGCTTCGGAAGAGCTCAGCCCTTGTCGCAAGACCAAGTTCTTCCACCAGGTCGGTAATGACCTTGAAGTCCTTGGAGTTGAAATCCAGTTGAACGCGATACTTTTTGACTTCGGTGGAGAGCGTCTCCTCGTAGTCGATGACGCGGCTGTTGGCAATTTTGTCCATATGAAACTCCTGTGTTCGCCCCGGAACCTTGTGTCTGGGTCGAAAGCATCTTTCATCGGTATTATTGCCCTGGCGAATTACTCATGTCAATGATGCTGACGTGATGGAATTCACATGTACTCTACGCCGTACTGTACCGGGATCTGCGTGAACGCAATGCGCGTAGGTGCCGCCTCGCGCGCCGGCAGCATGCCCGCGAAATGCAGCGTGGTGTGGCCATACTTCAGGTTCAGCTTGTCCATGGTCGCGGAGAGCTGGCTGCGATTGTCGGGCTCGCCAAAGAGTCCGGCCTGATGCTCGTTCTCCGGCAGCAGCTCGCGCAGGGTTACGCCGACGAAGAACGGCCGCGCATACTCCTCGCCCCGCGGCCGCTTGGCCCACACCTTTTTCAGCACGTCGAGTAGCGAGAGCGTGTCCTGCGCCTCGCGAAACTTCGCCTCCATGCCCCAGCTCAACTGCTGGATTCCGCTGGTATGCTGCTTGGTCTTCGCGCCCTGCCTGGCCGCTTGCGCCACCTGCTCGCGGCTGAGCGCATACTTGATCGCGACCGACATGGCCCCGCAGTAAAAGTGCTCCATGCGCAGCCGCATCGCGGCCTTGTGCAGCAGCTTGTGCGCCACCGACCACGCGCCCTCATCCGACCGGAACTCCGGCCCCAGCACATGCGAGTGGCCCAGCGACTTCTGCACCTCGCTCGGCACGGGCGCGCCGTCGTCGCCCGTATCCGCGCCGCGCAGCCAGTGGTACAGGCGGTCGCCCCACACCGAATCCCACAGGGCATGCATGCCGTTGCGATCGAGCGCGAGCAGCTGCTCCATCGACGTAATGCCCTTGGCGTTCAGGCGAATCTCCGTCCGTGCTCCGACGCCGGGCAGGTCGCGCAATGCAAGATGCGCGATCGCACGCGGCAACTGCGACGGCAGCAGCCCGATCAGCCCATCGGGCTTCTGCATGTCGCTGGCGATCTTTGCGAGATAGCGATTCGGCGCCATGCCGATCGAGCAGCGCAGCGTCTCGCCGACATCATCCTTGATGGCCTGTTTGATCTCGAGCGCGATCCTGCGCGCCGCCGGCGGCTCCTGCTCGCGCCCGATAAGCTGGCAGACCATTTCGTCGATTGAAGGCGTATGCGCCACCGGGCAGCAGCGTTCGACCGCCGCCGCGATCTTATGGCTGAACCCCGAGTACACCGAGTGCGAGCCGTCGACCAGGATGATCTCCGGACAAATGCGCTTGGCCTCGCCCACTTTGGTCAGGGTATGAATGCCCAGCGCCTTGGCCTCATAGCTCGCGGCGATCAGCGCCCCCGTATCCGCCATCGTGCCGCACACACCCAGCGGTTTGCCCCGATACTCGGGATGCAGCTGCTGCTCGACCGACGCAAAGAACGAGTTGAGATCGATATGTAGAAATCCAAAGCGATCGGGTTGGCTCGTCTGCTGCATAGCAACACTCCGGGTGCCCCACCTCAAAACAGTCTCATCGTTTTGAGGTGGGGATGCACAACATTATATTCGCCCTGTCTTCGCCTCGCTGCACACCCGGACGCCAGGTAATACCTTCCAGCCGCAGCGTCTCATCCTTCGTAGCCCGCAAGCCCGCAAACTCCTGTTGCCAACGCACCATTTCGACGCAACAGACCAGCGCATCGAATCCATCCTCGCTGCCTTCAGCCTTGGCAATTACGCCTCGCCCAATCCCCGTATACAGCGCATCCGTCTTCCGCCTCTCGCGCAGATAAGCCTTGCGCGCCGCCGCATTCGACTTCTTCACCGCGCCCGTCAGCAGCCGCGTATACATCTCCACCAGCAGCGGCTTTCCGTCCAGTTCCGCATCCTCAAACGGCCACACGCGAAAGCCGCTCTCGCGCAGATGCAGCAGCCACGGCATCGCCCGCAGCGAGCCCGTGCCCACCGACCCCGACCCGCCGAT
>CAXTMK010000026.1:37516-42508 GCA_964245315.1 uncultured Acidobacteriaceae bacterium
GGAACGTCGACTTGGGCGTGATCCCGCGCATCTTCGCCGCGCGCTCGGCATCGCCGCCCTCCAAGCCCTGCTCGATCTTGTTCTCCCAATCCGTCCGCCGCATCATGGCTGGATAGCCCGCGCCGCAAAACACCTGCGGCCGCTTATGCGGCCGACCCCAGAAGCGCAGATCGCGCTCATGCTCCGCGCAGGTGGTCCCCAGCCAGCGCTCGCCATGCCCCGCCGCCACATGGCGCCAGAAGTCGAAGACCGTTGCGCAGCCATGCTCGGCCAGAAACCACGCCGGATAGCTGAAGCAGCAGTCGATCGAGACCGCCATGCGCGGTGTCTCCTGCGCCAGCTCGATCAGCCACGCGGCGAGCTCTTCGCGGCTGCGCCCGTTCTCGAGCCTGTACCTGCCGGAAGCCGCGGTCCAGACTCCGGCCCAGATCTTTTTGCGCTGCCCGGTTCCTTTATCGCCAGACCAATCGACCGCAACCAGCCGCTGCATCTCCGGGGAACTTTTCACCGCCGCCCCGCGTAGTCTATCCGCAGGAGTGAAACTTCGATGCTCAAGCTGCTTGTCTTTCTTATCCTTCTCGTCACCTGCTGGCCCCTCGCGCTCGCGGCGCTGTTTCTCTACCCCATCATCTGGCTGATCCTGCTGCCGCTGCGCCTGCTCGGCATCGTGGTCGACGGCGCCTTCCACCTCGTCGAAGCCATCTTCCTGCTGCCCATCCGCATCCTCCGCGCCGTGTAACCGTTCCACTCCCGATTTGTTTGTCATTCCGTAGCGAAGCGAAGGAATTTGCTTTTGCTTTGCTTTCTCCACCTCAAAACTCAGGCAGTTCATACCCCTCCGGCTCATCCGCAACCTCCGCCGGCACCTCGATCTTCCAGCTCCGCAGCAGCTTGAAGATCGCATTCGACCCATACCCGGCGCGCATCAGCCGATTCATCACGCGCACCGTCTCTTTTTGATTCACTGGCTGTTGGATGCGCTTGCGCTCGCAGTAGCGCCGCGCCAGTTCCACCTCGTCGGACTCGTCGTACGCCGCCGCCAGCGTGCTCGAGACCAGATCCTTCGCGACACCCTTCATCGCCAGATCCTGCTGCACACGTCTGCGCCCGAAGCCCTGGTTCTCCTTGCGCATGCGCGTGTAGTCCTGCGCAAAGCGCGTGTCGGAGAGATACTTCAGCTCGATCAGCCGCGCCACCACGGCGTTCATATCGCGTTCGCCGGTCTCGCCTTCATGGGCGCGCGCCTTCATCAGCCGCTTCAGATCGCGCACCGTGCGCATCTTGCGCGCCAGCGTCCCGACGGCGTAGTCGAATAACCCAGCCTCGCCCACCGGCTCCCGCTTCTTCGGTTTCGCAAACGCCATAGGCGGAGTGTACATCCATCCAAAACAAAGCAAGACGTAACGGGGATCAAATGGAAAAACAGGATAAAAGCGGAGCCTGAGTTCCGCTGTTATCCCGCACTTTCCCTCTTATCCCCGTTACGCCTTGCTTTGTTCTCTCTGTCGCGCCGCGACTCTCTCGCTCGCCACCACGATCCGCACCGGCAGCTCCACCACCACCGCCGCCCCATGCGGATGCAGGTTGAACGCGCTGATCTCGCCTCCGTGTTCGCGCACGATGCCGTAGCAGATCGACAGCCCCAGCCCCGCGCCCTGTTCCGGCCCTCTGGTCGTGTAGAACGGGTCGAAGACGCGTCCCGGCTCCGCAAATCCCGGCCCGGTGTCGCTGACGATGACGTGCAGCGCGGCCTCGTCGTGCGAGACCGTGATGCGGATCGCGTGGGCGCTCTCGCCCGGCTCGCGCGGCCGCGCCCTGGCGATCGCCTGCGCCGCGTTGTTCAGCAGCTGCTCGAAGACCTGCCGCAGCCGGTCGCGGCTGCCCCGCACCGGCATCGCCTCCGCGTCCGCCGCAATCTCCAGCGTCACGCCGCGTTCCTGTAGCGTCACTGTGCAGGTGCCGGCCAGTTCGCGCAGGATCGCGGTCACCTCCACCGGCTCATCGGCCAGCGTTCCCGGCCGCCAGAACTCGATCAGCCGCTGCACGGTCTCCTTCATCTTGCGCGCCTCCACCAGAATCGTCTCCGCATCCTTGCGCACGCGCGGCTCGCCTGCGGTCTCGGCGATCAGCTCGGCAAAACCCAGCACTGCGGTCAGCGGATTGTTCAGCGCGTGCGCCACGCCGCCGGCCAACTGGCCCAGTCCGGCGAGCTTCTCCGAACGCAGCAGCCGCTCGGTCAGCGCCTCGTTCTCCATCGCCGCCGCCAGCCGCTCGGCCAGCGACTCGATCGCGCCCATCGCACGCGTGCCGCCCTCCTCATCGACCTCCGATCCGTCGGCGCAGACCGCGATCACGCCCACCAGCCGGCCGTGTCCACTGCCGTGAGCTCCGGTGCGGATCGGCGCCAGAATGGCCCGCCTCCAGCGCCTGCGCTCCCTGCGTCCGCTCGCCGCCCAGGTGCCGACTTCGCGGTCGAACGAACTCCATTCGCCCAGCGAGATCGAGAAGCTCCTGCCTCCCGTCCGAACTTCGGCGGAGATCGTCTTGCCGCCGCGTTCCTCCTGCACGACCGACTCGCCCCAGGCGTGCAGCGCCGCCGTGGTCAGGTCATCGGTGCCCACGCTGCCCACGCAGGCGAAGCGTCCTTCGGCGTTGCGCAGCAGCATGGTGGCGCGGGTAAAGACGCTCTTCTCGGCGATGGTCCTGCACACCCGCCGGGCAAGCATGCGCGCTCCCTCCAGTGCATCCGTGCCTCCGCTGTGCCGCTGCGTGAGCCAGGGATCGAGCCGCGCGTAGGCCTCGAGTTCCTCGCGCATCCGCCGCTCGCGCCAGCGTTCGGCCGCCTGCAGGCGAGTCTGGCGGCGCATTCGCCACGCCAATCCAGCCAGCGCCGCGATCGCGCCGCCCGAGACAAACTGCATGCCTTGTTCCGCCCAAACCAGCATTGAAACTCCCCTTCCAAAAACGCAGCCGAAGGCCGAAAAAGTGCGTCTAATAAGCTGCCAATGCATGCCTCTGCAAAAAATCGGGTACCCCATCTCAGCGGCGGATTTATCGTCGCTAAGGTTGGTCTGCGGCTGCTTTGTCTCTTGCTTCTCCTCCAGCTATCGGCGCCCGCCGCGCGAGCCCTTCCGCCTGTCTCAAATCCGCACGGCGCGGGCTACGCGGGTGCGGGCCAGGCCGGTTTCGGCAAGCTCGATCCCACGCCGCCCACCGGCCTGACCCCGGACGAGATCGTCAAAAAGTTCGGCGAGCGCGAGAGCGACTTCGCAAAGGCGAGGCAGGAGTACACCTTCCGCCAGACCGTCAGGATCAACACCGTCGATATGGACACCGGCAAGGCCAATGGCGAATATCAGACCGTCACCGACGTGGTCTTCGGCGACAAGGGCGAACGCACCGAACACGTCGTCTTCGCCCCCGCCAACACCTTGGTCGACATCATGCTGAGCGAGGCCGACATCGACGACATCGTCAAGCGTCTCCCCTTCGTGCTGACCACGCCGGAGCTTCCGCAGTACGACCTCACCTACCTCGGCCGCCAGAAGGTCGACGATATCGACACCTACGTCTTCGACTGCAAGCCGAAGGAGCTGGTCAAGGGCAAGCGCTACTTTCAGGGCAAGGTCTGGGTCGATCAGCAGCAGTACGAGATCGTGCTGATCAACGGCAAGGCCGTTCCCGACAACCTGCATCCCGGCCACGAAGACCTCTCGCCGCCTTACACGACCTACTATCAGGAGGTCGATTCGGGCTATTGGTTCCCGGTCTACACCAAGGCGGACGGCATCCTGCACTTTCCCGGCGGCAAGGGCTATCTCGCGCAGGACGCGCATCTCCGCTACGTGGTGAAGTACGAAGACTACAAGCGCTTCCACGCCAAGTCGCGCATCATCTACGACGGCGCCGATTTACCCGCTGGTTCGACCGCTAAACCGGACTCCGCACAGCCCGCAACGCCGGCTGCTCCGCCGCAGGCCGATCCCGCCGCGCTGCCTCCGCCCGATCCCGAGGCTCCGCCGCTAAAGCGGCCGAAGACGAGCACGCCGCCGCAATTTTAAACTCATAATGGCGGGATCCGAGCACGCCGGAACGAAGCGATCGTATCGCCATCCGTGGAAAAGAAGGCAGACATCAGGGACGGGTGCCAAGATTGCTGGTGCCGTTGGCGGTGGGGGTTGAGGGCAGGCCAGCGCAGATGGGCGTGATGACGGGCGTGCCCACCCCGATGAACTCGGACAGGGAGCTGTTGTTGTTGCTTGTGACCCAGGCATTCCCGGAGCCGTCGATCGCAATGGCCTGGGGAGACATGAGTCCTCCGCTGGTGTATCCGGTGGAAGGCGAAAGGGCAGCGCCCGTGCTCGAGAATTCAGATACGCTGCCCGCGGGGGTTGGATAAGGATAGGTGCCAAGATCGTAGTCGTTAGCCATCCAGGCGTTGCCAGCGCCGTCCATCGCGATGGAAACGGGATGATTTAAGCCCCCGCCGGTATACCCGGTGGAAGGCGAAAGGGCAGCGCCGGCGTTCGAAAACCTGGACACGCTACCGGGAGAAAAAGCGTTTGCGACCCATACATTGCCTGAAGCGTCGATGGCGATGGAAGGCGGGCCATTCACCTCCAGGCCTCCGCCCGTGTATCCGGTGGAGGGCGAGAGCGCAACACCGGCACTGGAGAACCTGGACACGCTACCTGGGTATTGGTCATTTGCGACCCACGCGTCTCCTGAGCCGTCGATCGCGATGGAGAAGGAGGTATACACTCCTCCGCCGGTGTATCCGGTGGAGGGCGAGAGGGCAACACCCGCGTTGGAGAACCTGGAGACGCTGCTCTGATAATTCGCGGTCCAGACGTCTCCTAAGGCGTCGATCGCGACGGGAATGGGCGAATATACTCCTCCGCCGGTATATCCGCCGGCAGGTGAGAGCGCAACGCCCGCGCTAGGAGTCTGTCGGTCATAGATGGGCTTCGGATTTCGTCTTTCTTTGTACTG
>CAXTMK010000027.1:0-10363 GCA_964245315.1 uncultured Acidobacteriaceae bacterium
GGGCTGAGGGCGGCACCTGCTGGACTGAGGCGGGTCCGATGGCGATCTGGGCGGAGAGGGCGGCCGGCGCCAATAGGCCGAGGACGAGGGCAGTGTGAATTAGCTTCATTTTTGCTCCAGGGATTGCAGTTGCGAAGGTTGTGTCCCGGCTCGGGAGATGGGGTGCGATCCTGAGATGGGCGAGGAGGTGAAGAGGGTCCTGTTCAGCGAACGTGTAAGAATGCTGGGGTGCCCGGCTGATTGCTCAGTCAGACCGTAACGGGCGGACCCCGGGAAGTCCTCAGGCGGGCATCAATGTTTTATCAGGATTTCATTTGTCTATGGAATGAAGCACTTAGCATAGACAAACAAGAGATGCGTCACTGCGGAGACTGAGGGCCATGTATCGATTCGGCTCGTACAAGCTGGATGAAACGAACTGCCTGCTGAGCCAGGCAGACCAGATTCTGCCGATTCCGCCGAAGGCGGCGGCGCTGCTGGTGGCGCTGGTGCAGGCCGAGGGTGGAGTCGTTTCGAAGGAAAAGCTGCTGCAGATGGTGTGGCCGGACGCCTTCGTGGAGGAGTCGAATGTCACGCAGCAGATCTTCCTGCTGCGGAAGCTGCTGAAGCCGGAGGCCGGGGCAGGCGATCCCATCCAGACAATTTCGCGGCGCGGATACCGATTTACCTGGCCGGTGGCGCGGTTCGAGGGAGGTGCGGCGGCGGTCCTGGACACGGCCTCACCGGCCCCTGAAGCGGAGGAAGAGGCGGAGCAGGAGTCGGCAGTCGAAGCAGCAGCCCTGCCGGTAGCGAAGCTGCCCGGCGCCCGACGGTACTGGCTGGCGCCAGCGTCCCTGGCGTTGGTCGCATCGATCGCGGTGGCGACGACGGTTTGGGCCAGGATGAACTCGGTGCATGCGATGCGGGACGGCGCCGCAAAGGTGGCGGTCCTCGGCTTTACGAACATGTCGCAGCAGCCTGGAGATGCGTGGCTTTCGAGCGCGCTGCGGGAGATGTTTTCGACGGACCTGAGCGGCGAGCTGAACCTCAAGGTGCTGCCGCCGGAGACTGTGGAGCAGGCGGAGAAAGAACTGCGGCTGACCCGGCTGGATGGCCTGAGCGCGCAGACGCTGGGGCAGCTGCGCGCGAACCTGGATTGCGATGAGGTGCTGACGGGATCGTATGTGATCGCCGGGGACAAGATTCGGCTGGATACGCACCTGGTGGATGCGCGGACGGGAAAGATCCTGTTCAATTACACGGCCACCCGCACCACGAGCGAACTGTTGCCGCTGGTGGAGCAGACCGGGACGGCGATGCGGCCTGAGCTCGGCGCTAAGGTCACTGTACCGGGCGGCGAGCAGGAAGCGCAGGCGACGGTCTCCCGCAATCCGGAGGCGTACCGGCTGTATATAGACGGCATGGAGCGTGAGCGGGCGTATGACGGGCGAGCCGCCGTGGACCTGCTGCAGCGGTCGATTGCGCTTGATCCGGATTTTGCATTGGCGCACCTGCAACTGGCGGGGTCGTATACGGTGCTGGGGCGAGTCGGGCTGGTGTCGGCGGAGGCGCATCGCGCGGAGGCGCTGGATGCGCATCTGTCGGCTGAGCAGCAGCTTCGGATCACGGCAGGAGCGCAGGCGGCGGACAATGACTTCGATGCCGCGGCCGCGACGTACCGGATCCTGGTGAATCGCTTTCCTGACAACCAGGATTACCGGCTCCACATGGCAGCCTACACGATGTATGCGGGCCGCCTGGAGAGCGCGCTCGATCAACTGAAGTCGATGTTGGTGAGCGGCGGCAGCGCGGCCCAGGAGCCGATGCTGTACTCGCACCTGTCGGATGTGTACGCAAAGCTGGGAGACTGGGAGGCTTCGCTGGACGCGGCGGCTACGGGGGCGGAGATCAGCCGGCGGCGCGGCCAGCAGACGATGTATGAGAGATTGTTGACCTCCGAGACGCAGGCGATGCTGCACCTGAACCGGCTGCCGGAGGCGCTGGCGAAGACGCGTGAAGCGCTGACGATCGCGCGGGAGTTTGGAGACGACTCGGGCGAGTTGAGGGCGCTGAATCGGCTGGGCCAGGTAGAGATGGCGATGGGCGATCTGCCCAGCGCACGGGCGTCGCTCGAAGAGGCGATGAACAAGGAAGAGAAGACGGGGGAGCTGCAGCGGGAGGTCCACACTCTATCCGCGCTGGGGGCGCTGCTGATTCGGCTGAACGAGCAGCCGCAGGCGATGCAGATGTTCCTGCGGGAACAGCTGCTGGCGGAGTCGCAGCATGAGGCGGAGACGATCGTCGGGGCAGACCTGGATGTGGCGCGGCAGGAGTTACGACTGGGGAACGTGAAGGCTGGGCGCGGGGACCTCTAACAGGTGATCGCGGAAGCCGAGAGGATTGGGTATAAAGAAGCGGCAGGGGAGGCGAAGGCGGTGTTGGCAGGCGTTAGGGGGGCGGGTTAGTTGGGCGCAGCCCTTACATCTCGGCCCATTGCCGCAGCAGGTTGTGGTAGACGCCGGTCAGCGGGAGCGACGAGGGATGGCCGGGATTTCCGCCGCGAGGCCTTGAATTGCGTTGTCGAGATCGAAGACGATGGCGCGCTTCGCATCGTCGCGGAGGCCGTCGAGAAGATGTCGTTGCGCGCGGTGAAGCCGCGGATGGTCAGGTTGTCGCCCTGCGCGCCCGACTCGCCCGCCGCCAGCGAGGTGCCCGGCACGTCGCGCAGCGCATCTTTCAATGTCGAGACGCCCTGGTCCTGCAGGACGAACTGCGGCACCGCGACCACCGTCTGCGGCGTATCCAGCAGCGGCTCCGTGAAGCTGCCCAAGGAGACATTCTGCGGCCGGCCGTCACGTCGACCGAATCGGCGTGGCGAATGGCAATCTGCACCACGTTCGGGCCCACGAGCTGGAAGGTAAGTCCGGTGTCGGTCAGTTCGTCATGTCCCTGGGCAGCGCGATCTGCACCTTGAATGATCGCACATTACGTAAATTTGAGATGGGATGCTTCGCACCCTTGTGCTAAGGTAAAACGAATGGCTCTGACCTTCCACACTCTGTGTTGTTGTCGTGACGCAGGTCTGCGCCTCCAGCCCACCCGGCTCTAGCTTTCCTCGATCGCTTCGATCCCAATCCATCCGCACAGGCCTGAACGTCGCGTCACGTTCCGGCATGGCTGCCCACTCCCGGAGGAGTTTCCGCATGTTTCGTCGCACCGTCGCATTTGTTGTCTTCTTCGTCGTCTCGCTGCACGCCCAGGTCGTCGGCGGAACCATCAGCGGCACCGTCACCGACCCCAGCGGCGCAGTCATCCCGAATGCCGTCGTCGTCGTGCGCAATGAAGATACCGGAACCCAGCGCACGCTGACCACAAACAGCACGGGCGCTTACTCCGCGCCTTCGATTCCGGTGGGAACTTACACCGTCACCGCGACGGTTACGGGCTTCGCGCCCTACACCCGCCAGCACGTGAGCCTGCGCATCGGCCAGTCGCTCGACCTGGCCTTGCAACTCGCGCTCGCAGGCTCGGACACGATCAACGTCACCGACACACCGCCCTCCGTCAACACCTCGACCGAGCAGACCTCCGGCCTTGTCGACGCGCGCCAGGTCAAGGAGCTTCCCCTGAACGGCCGCAGCTACGACCAGCTCATCACGCTGAACCCCGGCACCGTGAACGCAACCGGCCAGCGCACCGGCGGCGTGGGCACGTCGAACTCGTCGGTGGGCAACATGTTCTCCGTCTCCGGCCGCCGCCCGCAGGACAATCTCTTCCTGCTGAACGGCGTCGAGTACACGGGCGCATCGCTGATCAACGTGACGCCCGGCGGCACCAGCGGCCAACTGCTCGGCGTCGACGCCGTGCGCGAGTTCAACGTCGTCTCCGACACCTACTCCGCCGCCTACGGCAAACGCGACGGCGCGCAGATCTCCATCGTCACAGCGTCGGGCACGAACAAGCTGCACGGCGATGCGTACGAATTCCTCCGCAACAGCTTCTTCGACGCCCGCAACTACTTCGACCAGTCGCGCATCCCCGAGTTCCAGCGCAACGACTACGGCGCCGCGCTGGGCGGTCCCATCCGGCACGACAAGGTCTTCCTCTTCGCCAACTACGAGGGCTTCCGCCAGAACCTGGGCGAGTCCATCGTGACGCTCGTTCCAGACAACCAGGCGCGCCAGGGCCAGGTTCCCAACGCCAACACCGGCGTCTATGCCGCGACGGCCGTCAGCCCCATCTCGGCGCAGCTGCTGAACCTGTGGCCTGTCGCCAACGGCCCCGAGGTGACGCAGCTCAACCCCGCCGGAACCCTGATCGTCCCGACCGGCATCGCCAAATACATTGGCAGCGCGCAGCAGAATATCCGCGAGGACTTCGGCACCACGCGCCTCGACACCAACCTCACGAAGAACGACCTGCTCTTCGCGGTCTACACCGTGGACGATTCAAAGGCGCACACGCCCACGCAGGACCCGCTCTCCATCGTTGACGAGTTCCTCCGTGAACAAGTCCTGAGCGTGCAGGAGCAGCATGTCTTCGCGCCGCGCCTGTTGAACACAGCACGGTTCGGATACTCGCGCGCCAGCTTCCTCTTCCTCGGCTCGAACGCCGCCGCGGTGCAGGCCGTCACGCCGACGTTCATCCCGGGCAAGCCGACGGGAGCGGTCGTCATCTCAGGCTCAACCGCATCCAACGGGGCATCTTCGATTACCACAGCCGGTGCGAATGTCGGCGCGAACAACGCCATCAGGCGCAACCTCTTCACCTTCGACGACCACATCTTCTACACCGTCGGCAAGCACCAGATCGAGGCCGGCGTCTGGTTGCAGCGGCTGCAATCGAACGACAACCTGGCGCAGGACCAGTTCGGCCAGGCCTCCTTCGCATCGCTTACGACCTTCCTCAGCGGGGCGATCAAGACCTTCACCTACGCGCCCTCGCCCACCGAACTTGGCTGGCGCACCCTCTTCGCCGACGGCTATCTCGAGGACACATTCCACCTCTTGCCGCGCGTTGAAGTGCGCGCCGGCTTCCGGTCAGAATCGTCGACCGGATGGAGCGAGACGCGCGGCCGCGCCGGCGTCTACAACCTGGTCAACGGCGTGCTCCAGACTGCGCCCAGCGTGCAGTCGAATGCCATCGACAACAACCGCGCCCTCTTCCTGCCGGAGCCACGCCTCGGCGTCGCGTGGGATGTCTTCGGCAACGGCAAGACCAGCGTTCGCGCAGGCGCGGGGCTACACCATTCGCTGCTGGATGCGCTGGACTACCGGCTCGACCAGGCCGCGCCGTTCAATACGGTCTACAGCTACAGCGGTACTGCAACCACAGTCGCGAACGCGACCGGAGGCACCGCGCTGGTCTCGCCTTCGACCGTCGACAGCGGGATCGCGACGCCTTCGCTGCTGTCGTACTCGCTCAAGATCGAGCAGCAGATCGCGCGCGCCACGTCGATCACGGTTGGCTATAACGGCTCGCACAGCAGCCACCAGATTCTCTCGGGCGATTTGAACGAGCCGCCCTTCACCTTCGTGAATGGACAGGTCTACTATCCCAATCCAACGCCCCTGACGCCGTCCGCGCCCATCAAGGCCAACCCCGCTCTGGCGAACTCGACATCCTGGTGGTCGGGCGGATCGGGCAACTACAACGCGCTGGTGGTCGACTTCCGCCACGACCTCTCGCACGGCCTGCAGGTTCGCGCGAACTACACCTGGTCGAAGAACCTCGACGACGGCTCGGCGTGGAACACCTCCGTCTCGGCCAACACGCCTGCGTTCGTGGAAGTGCCGCAGCTTCCGCATCTCGATTACGGCCCAGCCGCGACGGACATTCGTCACCTCGCCGCGGCCAACGCGACCTACGATCTTCCCTTCGGCAAGGGCAAGGCGTTCCTTGGCAACAGCGGGGCGCTGGCTGACCGGTTCGTCTCGGGCTGGACGCTGGCCACCATCGTGAACGCGCAGACCGGCTTTCCGTTTTCGCCGCAGCTGGGCTATAACCCCACGGGCTCGGGCGACTCGCGCAACCCGGTTCGCCCGAATCGCAACACTGCTTTTGCCGGCTCGCTCTACGCCAATGGTTCGACCTCGCAGCGCGTCACGCAATACTTCAATCCCAGCGCGTTCTCCGCGCCGGCCGCGGGCTTCATCGGCAATGCGCGACGCGATTCGCTGGTCGGCCCGCGCTATGCGGATTGGGATATGTCGTTGCTCAAGTCCACGCAGCTGACGGAGGCGACACGCCTGCAATTTCGCGCCGAGTTTTTCAACCTGATCAACCACACCAACCTGCAGCTGCCGAACGAAGTGGTCTATTCCGCCGGGCCGACCCAGGGCACCGCGGCGAATATCGCGACAGCCGCAAGCCTCGGCTCGCCCGGAGTCATTACATCGACCGCGAACACCTCGCGCCAGATCCAACTCGGCGTGAAGCTGTTGTTCTAACCTGGGGTTTGTCACTTGGGATCGCTCCTCTGCTAGACTTTCCGCACACCCATGCGAATTCTCCACACCCTCGCCGCCGTTCTGCTCGCCTCTGCCGCGCAAGCCCAGCGCATCGAAGTCACCATTCCCGGCGCCGCTCCGCTGCACGGCCACGTTATCCTGATCATCGCCAAACGGGCACAGCCCGAGCCGCGCAATCAGCTCTCCGAAAACTATATGTCGGCGCAGGGCTTCGGCGTGGATGTGGACGGCGCGGCGCCCGGCTCGACGGTCGTGGTCGATGCGAAGACCTTCGGCTATCCGCGCAAGTCGCTGACCGATCTCGACCCCGGCGACTACTTCGTGCAGGCCGTCTTCAACGTGTACGAGAACTTCCATCTCGCCACCGGCAAGAACGTCTGGCTGCCGCCGGACAAGGGTGAAGGCCAGAAGTGGAATCGCAAGCCCGGCAATCTCTACAACACGCCGGTGAAGCTGCACCTCGACGCCAAAACGCCCGCAACGCTGAAGCTGACGCTCGACAAGACCATTCCGCCCATCGCAGGCACCGACCAGGATCCCGCCGTGATGGCGGCCAAGGATTCCGGCGCGAAGTGGCTGAAGTACATGCGCTTCAAAAGCGAGAAGCTGACCAAATTCTGGGGCCGCGACACCTACATGGGCGCATGGATTCTGCTGCCCGACGGCTTCGACGAGCACCCCGACGCCAGGTATCCGCTGGTCGTCTACCAGGACCATTACCATGCCGGTTCCGGCCCATCCTTCGTCGCGACCAGGCCCGAGACAGGCGGCGGCGGACGCCGCGGCGGAGGCGGAGGACGCGGCGGCGACGCCGGATATCGCTTCTTCGAGGACTGGACCGCGGGCCGTCTGCCGCGCGTCATCATGCTGTACGTGCAGAACGCCAACCCCTACTACGACGACTCCTACGTGGTCGACTCGGCCAACGTCGGACCTTATGGCGCGGCCATCAACGAAGAGTTGATCCCGGCAGTCGAGAAGCAGTATCGCGGCATCGGCCAGGGCTGGGCTCGCGCCACCTACGGCGGCTCGACCGGAGGCTGGGAGGCGCTCGCCACGCAGGTCTTCTACCCCGACCTGTACAACGGCGCCTACGCCGCCTGCCCCGACCCCGTCGACTTCCACGCCTACCAGAACATCAACCTGTACGACTACGACAACGCCTTCTACCTGCGCGGCGACTTCGCCGAGATCCCCATCGGCGGCGACCGCAAACCCGACGGCACCATCATCGCGACCGCGCCGGGCGAGTTCGCCTTCGAATACGTGTTGGGCACGCATACGCGCTCGACCGAGCAGTGGGCCATCTGGCAGGCGGTCTTTTCTCCGGCCGGCGACGACGGCTATCCAAAAGACGTGCTCGACCCGCTGACCGGCAAGATCGACAAGACCACCGTCGCCTACTGGAAGGAGCACTACGACCTCGCCGCCATCATGAAGCGCGACTGGGCGACGCTGGGCCCGAAGCTCGAAGGCAAGATTCACCTCGCGGTGGGCGACGGCGACACCTACTTCCTGAACAACGCCGTGCACCTGCTGCAGACGCAGCTCGAGGCCACGACCAACCCGCACTCCGACGCGACCTTCCAGTACGGTCCCGGCATGCCGCATTGTTATACCGGAGGCCCGGCCGAATACACCATGCAGCAAAACAGCGCTAACTGGGCGCAGCGAATCCTGCCGCAGATGGCCGACCACATGGTAAAGACCGCGCCGGCTGGAGCCGACGTGAAGTCGTGGCGTTACTAACGAGCATCATTTCGGATGATCATCAAGTTTGTCGCTTGACCACCACTCTCTGAAGCCGTCATTCTGGCGAAGCCAGAATCTCCGTATCTGTTTTGCTGTTGTCTTTGCGTTTGCTATTTTCTTCGCGGCTCGCCCAGCGAGAACAAACAACAGCCAATACGGAGATTCTGGCTTCGCCAGAATGACGGTAGTGTGTGATGGGCTGATAGCAAAAGCAAATTTGCTCTAAGAACGGGACCATCGCTATGCCAACCAACGACGAGATGCTGACGCCCCGCGAAGCCGCCCGCTTTATCGGCATCAGCTATCCCACCATCAAGCAGTGGATTCTGAGCGGCAAGCTGAAGACCGTGCAGACTCCCGGAGGGCATCATCGCGTGGCGCAATCAACTCTGAAGCCGTTCATCGCAAAGGACAAAACCAAGCCCGCCGCCGAGTCCCGCGAGCGCTTCCGCCGCGTCAGCGGACGCAACCAGCTCGCCGGCAAGGTCGTCAGCATACGCGTCGAAGGCCTGCTCGCCGAGGTCGTACTGGCCATCGGCGACAACCGCGTGACCGCCATCATCACCGCCAGCGCGGCGAAGGAATTGCAGCTGAAAAAGGGCATGAGCGCCGCCGCTCTCATCAAGTCCACCGACGTGATGATCGAGCGGCTCGATTAAATAAGGCACTACTCTCCGGTTGACCATACGTTTCTAATCGAATAGATTCGTTATGCGCCTACTCGCATGCGAGCGCTTTTGAGCGCCCGTGTCAGTTCGTCCTGCCCTGGACATTTGAACGCCGTCTGCGACCGACACAGCAAACCTATGTCCCGAGGAATATCCGCGTGAAGATTTTCCGCATCGTTGCCGTCCTGCTGCTCGCCGCCGCGCCCGCCTGCTTCGCGCAGATCACCGCCGACCTGCGCGGCCGCGTCTTCGACGCCTCTGGAGCGGCCGTCGCCAACGCGCAGGTCGATCTGGTGCAGGCCTCCACCAATGTGCATCAGCATACGGTCAGCTCGGCCAGCGGCGACTATCGCTTCATCGACCTGACCCCCGGCACCTACAACATTCATGCGCTCGCCAACGGGTTCAATCCGCTCGAGCGCAACGGTGTAACCGTGATCCTTGGACAGACCATAAACGTAGACCTGAAGCTGCCGACCGGCGGCGTCAGAGAGACAGTGGTCGTCAACGGCGACGCGCCTTTACTGCAGGTGGAGACCAGCAACATCCAGACCAACATCCCCGGCGCCACGGTGCTCGCGATCCCGCTCAACTCGCGCAACTTCATCAACCTCACGCAGCTGGCTCCGGGCGTGGAGCTTCCGCCCGGCACCCTGCTGCCGCGCATCAACGGGGGCCGTCCGCGCACCAACGAGTATCTGTTCGACGGCATCTCCGCGCTGCAGCCCGAGCCCGGCCAGGTGGTCTTCTTCCCTATAGTCGACGATATCGAGGAGTTCACCGTCGAGACCGACAACGTGCCCGCCGAGTTCGGCCGCTTCAACGGCGGAGTCGTCAACGTGGCCACGCGCTCCGGCTCCAACATGCTCCACGGCAGCCTGTACGAGTTCTTCCGCAACGAAGACCTGAACGCGCGCAACTTCTTCGCGACGCCCGCACCCGCGCCCCGCCCCGAGTACCGCCGCAACCTCTACGGAGCCACGCTCGGCGCGCCCATCCTGCGCAACCGGCTGTTCCTCTTCGGCGACTACCAGGGCATCAAGGCGCTCATCGGGCGTCCGCTTATCTCGACCATCCCCACACTGGCGGAGCGTCAGGGCATCTTTACCGGCGTCAGCAAGATCTACAATCCCGCGACCACCACCAATGTCGGCGGCAAGCTCATCCGGACTGAGTTCCCCAGCGACACCATAACCTCCGGCTTCGACCCCGCCGCGCTCGCTCTGCTCAGCCGCTTCCCCACGCCGACGACCAGCGGCGCAGCCAACAACTACACACGCACCGGCAACGACGCCGACCACCAGAACCAGTTCGACTTCCGCCTCGACGGCGTCCTGCGCCAGCGCGACCGCGCCTTCGGCCGCTACTCCTACTTCTCCGACGTGGAGCAGCCCGTAACGCCGTTGCCCGATGGCTCCGGCGCCATCCCCAGCCCGCAACCGGTCGGCACCGGCGGCGTCGATCGGCGAGATCATCGTCGACCCCTGTGGCGTA
>CAXTMK010000027.1:10373-42169 GCA_964245315.1 uncultured Acidobacteriaceae bacterium
TACACCTACTCCATCACGCCGCGCCTGGTCAACGACGTCCACGTCGGCTACACGCGTCGCGGCAACTCCATCGGCGGAGCTGTTCTCCCCACCTCAGCCTCGGTGGCATTGGGCATACCCGGCATCCCCACCAACGCGGCCTTCAACAACGCCCTGCCGCTCTTCACCTTCACCGGCTTCCAGCAGCTCGGCCCAGCCGCCAGCACCTTCTCGCAGTACCAGACCGCCGTGTGGCAGGCGCTCGAGAGCGTCAACTACACGCGCGAACGCCACGCCCTCAAGTTCGGCGCAGACATCCGCTTCTACCAGCTCACCGCCATCTCGCCGCCCAACCCAACGGGCTCCTTCGCCTTCACCACCACGGGCACCGACACCCAGACCGCGGCCTCCACCGCGACCACCGGCGGCAACGCCATCGCCAGCTTCCTGCTCGGCCAGGTCGACACCTTCAGCATCGATCTGCAGACCACCAAACTGCGCCCCCGCGACCACATCCAGGAGTATTTTGCGCAGGACGACATCCGCGCCTCCGACCGCCTTACCTTCAACCTCGGCGTCCGCTACACGCTGGCCTCGCCTTCGACGGAGAAGAACAACCAGGGCGCCGTCTTCAACCTCTCGACCCAACTGCTCGACTACGCCGGCATTGGCGGCAACTCCAAGTCCGCGCGCCAGTTTCACTTGGATAACTTCGCACCGCGTGTCGGTTTCACCTACCTGCTCACGACGCAGACCGTCGCCCGCGCCGGCTTCGGCATCGTCTTCTTCGATCAGTCCGGCATCACGACGCCCTTCACGCTGCCGCAGTTTCCGTTCATCCAGAACGTAGCCCAGCGGACGCAGGACTCGCTGACTCCGGCGTTTCAGCTTTCGAGCGGACCCACCGTCGCGCCCATCCCGCTGACCCAGAACGCCGGCCTCGGCCAAAGCGTCTACACCTCCAATCGCAGCGCCGGCTCCGGCTACGTGCAGCAGTGGAATCTCGCCTTCCAGCGCGCCGTCACGAAGAATCTCTCGTTCGACCTCGGCTACGTCGGCTCTCACGTCGTGCACATCGGCATCCCCGATTCCAACCTGAATCAACTCACCCAGGCGCAGCTCGCCACCGGCCTCACCAACCCCACCGCGCTCACCGGCAAGATCACCAATCCCTACTACGGACAGCTTCCCGCGGGCAGCACGCTCAACACCGCGACCATCGCCGGAGCGCAGCTGCTGAAGCCCTACCCGCGCTTCCAGAACGTCTCCGTCTACCGCAACAACTCGGGAACTTCGAACTACAACGCTATCGACGCCAAGGTCGAGCAGCGTGTCGCGCGCGCTCTCTACTTCCTCTTTGTTTACACGCACTCCAGGCTGATCGACGATGCCTCTTCGGTCTTCTCGTCGACCGTCCTGTCGTCGCCGAACTCCAGCTCCCTCATCGCCGCCGACGCGTTCAATCCACGCCTGGAGCGCGACTCCAGCTCCGGCGACATGCCCAACGTCACCACCCTCGCCGTCAACTATCAGCTACCCGCCGGCCGCGGACACCGCTTCGCCAATGGCGCGCTCACCGGCACCCTGCTGGGCGGCTGGGCCGTCAACGCAATCATGACGCTGCAATCCGGCATGCCGGTTACGGTCACGCAGGCCACCAACAACAACGCCTTTGCCGGATTCTCGCTGCAGCGTCCTTTCATCGTCGCCAATCCGTCGCTTGCCCCGGCGCCGCGCACTCCGGCGCAATACTTCAACACGGCAGCCTTCCAGACCGCGCCCACCTTCGTGCTCGGCAACGCCTCGCGCAATCCCGTGCGCGGACCCGCCTTTCGCGACCTCGATCTCGCGCTGGTCAAGCACACGCGCATCTTCGAGAAGACCGATCTCGAGTTTCGCGCCGAGGTCTTCGACGTGACCAACACCCCGGCCTTCGCGCAGCCCAACGGCAGCTTCGGCTCGGCGGCCTTCGGCAGCATCACCGCAACCACCACCGATCCGCGCGTGGCCCAGTGCGCGCTCAGGCTCAGCCGTTAGCCGTCTTTGCGCGAGACTGCTGGAAACCACGTCTTTGTGGTTGGGATTAGCGTGGGGCTTCAGCCCCACGAATCCATCGGCTAAACACGAGGGGCTTTAGCCCCGGGTTCTCCTGGCTGGCCTCGCAATGTTTTTCAGCACCCTGGGGGTCCACGTAGCATAAGCTTGGTGCCATGACGTCTCCTTCTATCCGGCCTCCGCAGCACCGTTTGCTTATCCCCGCGCTGCTGGTGACGGCGACGATCATCGTCATCGTCAACGCGGGGCTTGCCTTTCGCGCCGTCGACACGCTGCTCTACAGCCAGTATTGGGTGGAGCATACCTATCAGGTCATCAACCAGGTCGAAATCCTGATGGGTTCGGTGAAGGATGCCGAGACCGGCACGCGCGGCTACATCCTCACCGGTGAAGAAGATTACCTCGAGCCGTATCGCGATGCAGTCACCAATCTGCCCAGCGAGCTGAACCAGTTTCAGACCCTGACCGCCGACAACAATGGCCAGCAGCAACGCGTCCGGGAGATGCGCGCCGTCGTCGTTCAGCGTCTCGCGCTGCTGCGGCATGCCATCGATCTGCGCCGCGCCAACGATCCCCAGGCCGTGCGCGCCTTCATCCTGAGCGGCACCGGCAAGGCCGAGATGGATCATCTGCGCGACCTGGCCGACGACATGGTGAAGAACGAGCGTAGTCTGCTCGTCCAGCGCACCGCCGACGCCCAGGCCAACGGCATGCGCGCGCGCTTTACGATCGCCATCGCCAGCGCGCTCGACTTCCTGCTCATCGTCTTCCTCTCGCGCTACTTCGCCCGCGAACGTACGCTGCGGATTCAGAAGGAGGAGACCGCGGCGAACCTCGCACAATCCCGCGCCGAGCTGGAGGTGCAGGCCGAAGAGATTCGCGCGCTCAACGTAACGCTGGAGCAGCGCGTGCAGCTGCGCACCGCCGAACTCGAAGCCACCAACCGCGAGCTCGAAGCCTTCAGCTATTCGGTCTCGCACGATCTGCGGGCGCCGCTGCGCACCATCGACGGCTTCTCGCTCGCGCTCGAAGAAGACTATGCGGAGGCGGTCGACGACACCGGCCGCGACTACATCCACCGCGTGCGCACCGGGGTGCAGCGCATGGGCGGGCTGATCGACGCGCTGCTGCAGCTCTCGCGCATCACCCGCGCCGAGATCTCTCGCTCCACCTTCGACTTCAGCGAGCTTGCGAATTCGGTCGCCGAGAACCTGAAGGAAGAGCATTCGCCACGCGAGATCACCTTTAACATCGAACCCGGGCTGACGGTCGACGGCGATCCCAGGCTGCTGCAGGTGGCGCTCGAAAATCTGTTCGGCAACGCGGTCAAGTTCAGCTCGAAATCGCTCGCCACCATCATCGATTTCGGCTGGGACAAGGAGAAGGAAGCGTGGTGCGTGCGCGACCAGGGCGCCGGCTTCGACATGTTCTACTCCTCCAAGCTCTTCAACGCCTTCAACCGCCTGCATGGTGACAAGGATTTCAAAGGCTCCGGAATCGGCCTGGCCACCGTCGCCCGGGTCGTCCACCGCCACCACGGCAGGATATGGGCCGACAGCGTCGTCGATCATGGCGCCACCTTCTGGTTTACGTTAGGATAACTGGCATGGCCGATACGAAGTTGATTCTCCTCGTTGAGGACGATCCCGATCACGAACTGCTGACGATACGGGCCCTCAAGAAATCGAATATCGCGAATGACGTTCGTGTCGCGCGCGACGGCGAGGAGGCGATCAACCTGCTCTTCGGCGAGACGCCGCTGCGTCCGCAGGTCATCCTGCTCGACCTGAAGCTGCCCAAGGTGGACGGCCTGGAGGTGCTGCGGCGCATTCGCGAAAGCGACTCCACGCGCATGCTTCCGGTGGTCGTGCTCACCTCATCCGACGAAGAGCGCGATGTGGTCCGCAGCTATCGGCTGGGCGTGAACAGCTACATCCGCAAGCCGGTCAGCTTTACCGACTTCGCCGAGGCGACGCGGCAACTCGGCATGTATTGGCTGGTGCTCAACGCATGTCCTCCAATCGACTGACGGAACAATCGAACGCACCCAGTCTCAACATCATCCTCGTCGAAGATAACGATGACGACGACGCCTTGCTGCGGCGCCATCTGCGCAAAAGCGGCATGGTCTTCAGGATCACTCGCGTTCAGACCGCCGCCGAGATGCAGGACGCGCTGGCTCATGCCGAACCCCCCGACGTCGTGCTCGCCGACTACAATTTGCCGCTGTTCAGCGGGCCGGAGGCTTTGCAGGCGCTGAAGGCGGTGGGGCTCGACGTGCCGTTCATCATGATGTCCGGCGCGGTCTCCGAGGAGACGGCCGTGGCCGCCATGCGGGCCGGCGCTCACGACTACGTCTCCAAGGGCAACCTTACGCGGCTGGTCCCGGCAATTGACCGCGAGTTGAAGGAAGCGGGAATCCGCCGCAACCGCCTGATCGCCGAGCGCGCGCTCGCAGCCAGCGAGGCCCGCTTCCACTCGCTGGTCGAGGCCATGCCGCTGGGCCTCATCCTCAGCGACAGCACCGGCCACATCACCTACGGCAATCGCGCCGCCGCGCGCCTGCTGCACTATCCGGAAGCCGCCCTGCTCTCGGGCTCCGCCACCATCGACGCAGTGTGCCCCGCGATCACCGAAGCCTATCGCGCGCTTAGCGCCGACACGCTCTCGGCCGAGCCCTTCGAATCCACCTGCACGACGCTCGACGGAAAACACGTCGACGTGCTGATCGGCGTCGCCTTCCTGAATCCCGAGGCGCAGCCCGAATACCGGCAGCTGGCCTCCTTTATCGCCGACCTGACCCTGCAGAACAAGAGCCAGGAGCTTCTGCGCCGGACGGAAAAGCTGGCGGTCGCCGGGCGCTTCGCCGCCTCCATCTCGCACGAGATCAACAATCCGCTGGAGGCGATCACCAACTGCCTCTACCTGGTCGCATCGAGCGATATCTCGCCGGATGCGCGCGGATACCTCGAAATGGCGCAGAAGGAACTCGACCGCGTCAGCCAGATCACGATCCAGACGCTGCGCTTTCATCGCGCCTCGACCCGCTCCGCGCTGCTCGATGTCGAGGACCTGATCGAAACCGTGCTGACGCTGCTGGACTCGCGCATGCGCCGGCAAAGGGTCACGGTGGTGCGCGACTTCCGCACCCATCCCCACATCTTCGCGCACGACGGCGAGATCCGCCAGGTGGTTGCCAACCTGGTCGGCAACGCCATCGACGCGCTGCCGGAGGGCGGCCGCATCATCGTACGCGCCGCGCACTCCCGCAACTGGCGCGACGAAGGCAACGGCGTCGTCATCACGGTAGCCGACACCGGCACCGGCATGGACCGCGAGACCTCGGGCCGGGTCTTCGAGCCGTTCTTCTCGACCAAGGGCATCACCGGCACCGGCCTGGGCCTGTGGGTGTCGAGCGAGATCGCGGTCAAGCATCAAGGCACGCTGCGCGTGCGCTCCCGCCTGGCGATGCCGGAGCGCCCGGGCGGCACGGTCTTCCGCTTCTTCTTCCGCGCGCAGGACGCGCCCGCCGCCTCTTAGCTTGCCCCCATTCCCACCGTTTGTTAGGCTTAGCTCAGACATGCGTACACAAAATCAGCTCCGTTGTTGTTGTCCTCTCAACGTCGAGCCGGCGTGTCGCTTCTCGCGTTAGTCTCATCCCCGCGAATCCTCGTCGTAACACTTTCATCTAAACTGAGAGTTCCCGCGCACTATCTCCGGAGACACCATGGCCGCCGCAGCTACCGCACTCACGCATTTGGAACTGCTCGAAGCCGAGAGCATCCACATCCTGCGCGAGGTCGCGTCTGAATTCGAGCGCCCGGTCATGCTCTACTCCATCGGCAAAGATTCGTCCGTGATGCTGCGGCTGGCGCAGAAGGCCTTCTTTCCCGCGCCCATTCCTTTCCCGCTGCTGCACATCGACACCGGCTTCAAGTTCCGCGAGATGATCGAGTTTCGCGACCAGATGGCCGCCAGCATCGGAGCCGAACTGCTCGTCTGGCGCAACGAAGCCGCCATCGCCAACGGGACCAACCCCATCGCGCTCGATACCAGGCGCTGCTGCGGCCTGCTGAAGACGCAGGCGCTGCTTGATGGCCTGAACCACTACGGCTTTACCGCGGCCTTTGGTGGAGCGCGCCGCGACGAAGAAAAATCCCGTGCCAAGGAACGCATCTACTCCTTCCGCGACAAGGCGGGGCAGTGGGATCCCAAGAACCAGCGGCCCGAGCTCTGGAACCTCTACAATTCGCGCATCCATCCCGGCGAATCCATACGGGTTTTTCCGCTCTCCAACTGGACCGAGATGGATGTGTGGCAGTACATCTACCAGGAGAACATCCCCATCGTCGACCTGTACTACGCGAAGGAACGCCCGATGTATATGCGCGGCGATAGCCTCCTGCCGATCGAGCAAAGCTTCGTCGCGCGCACAGGCGAGAAGCCGGTCATGGTGAAGTCGCGCCTGCGTTCGCTCGGCTGCAGCCCCTGCACGGGCGCCATCCGCTCCGACGCCGACACCCTGCCCAAGATCATCGCCGAGCTGATGAGCTTTCGCGAGTCCGAGCGCGCCAACCGCGTCATCGACCACGACCAGGAAGGCTCCATGGAGCTGAAGAAACGCGAGGGCTACTTCTGATGTCCACGCGCGAGCAGAGCACATTGATTCAGATCGACGACACCGCCGCGAACGGCGCACCCGCGCGCGAGCCCGAGGTGTGGGACGAGCGCATCGACGCCTTCAACCCGCTCTTCGGCCACACGCCCGAGCCGTCGCCGGTCATCACCGAGCCCGGCTTCGACATGGCCGGCTTCCTGGCCGACGACCACGCCCGCGACCTGCTGCGTTTTTCCACCGCCGGCTCGGTCGACGACGGCAAGTCGACGCTCATCGGCCGCCTGCTCTACGATACGCAATCGGTCTATGAAGACAACCTGCGCTCGATCGAAGGCAAGGGCACGACCGCCCCGGGCGTGCTCGATCTCGCGCTGCTGACCGACGGCCTGCGCGCCGAACGCGAGCAGGGAATTACCATCGACGTCGCATATCGCTACTTCGCCACCGCCCGCCGCAAGTTCATCATCGCGGACACGCCCGGCCACGAGCAGTACACGCGCAACATGGCCACCGGAGCCTCGACCGCGTCGCTGGCCATCGTGCTGGTCGACGCGCGCAAGGGCGTGCTTATCCAGTCGCGCCGCCACGCCTGCATCACCGCGCTGCTGGGCGTGCCGCACATCCTGGTCGCGGTCAACAAGATGGACCTGGTGAACTACGACGAAGGTGTCTTCACCAAAATCCGCGAAGACTTTACCGCCTTCTTCGACCAGCTCGGCGAACTCAAGCCCGCGCATCTCTACTTCGTCCCCGTAAGCGCGCTCACCGGCGATAACGTTGTCTCGGCTACCGCCGCCATGCCCTGGTGCAGCGGCCCATCGCTGCTGCAGCTGCTCGAAGAAGTCCCCGCCGCCGACCGCCAGACCGCTTTCGCTTTTCGCTTGCCGGTCCAGCGCGTGCTGCGTCCGAACCTGGACTTCCGCGGCTTCGCCGGGCAGATCGCCGCCGGCACCATCTGTCCCGGCGACGCCATCATGGCGCTGCCGTCGCGCCGCACCAGCCGGGTCAAATCTATCGTCACCTTCGACGGTGAACTCGCGCAGGCGTACGCTCCGCAGTCGATCACGCTGACGCTCGAAGACGAGCTCGACATCAGCCGCGGCGACCTGCTGGTCGCGCCCGACGCGCCCGCAATGACGACGACGCGCCTCACCGCATCGCTGGTCTGGATGGACGAGCAGCCGCTCGCGCTGAACCGCCGCTACCTGCTGAAGCACACCAGCAAGACGGTCCACGCGCAGGTCGCGGCCGTCGACTACCGCCTCGACATCGCAACGCTCGAACACCAGCCCGCCGCCACGCTCGCGCTCAACGGTATCGGCGTGGTGGCGATCGAAACCGTGCAGCCGCTGACGGTCGATCGCTACGCCAACAATCGCATCACCGGCAGCTTCGTCCTGATCGACCCCGCGACCAATGCAACCGCCGCCGCCGGCATGATTCGCGAAGCGATCCCCGCCACTCAAAATGCCGTACCGGCTGGCTTGCTCGACCGCGCCGAAGCTCTGCAACAACTGGCTCGCGTCGCGGAGTTCTTCGCCCGCACCGAGCCCGGCAGCCCCGTCTCGCAGCATCTGCAGCGCGCCCTCGCGGAGCTAGAATCCCATGAATAGCCAAATCCTCGGCCTCACCGAAACTCAGCCGGCACAACTCTCGTTGGAACTCGACGCGAAGCTGACCCATGTTCGCGACTTGCTGACCCGTGAACTCGCAGACGAAGTCAGCGCATGCATCACCTGCAGCTTCCAGGCCGAAGACGTCCTTCTGCTGCATCTCGCGCTGGAACTGCGCCCCGACATCCCTGTCCTCTTCCTCGACACCGGCTACCACTTCGCCGAGACCTACGCCTACCGCGACCGCATCGCCGCCGACTGGCATCTGAACCTCATCAACCTCATCCCCGCCAACACCGTCGCGCAGCAGGAAGCCGAGTTCGGCATGCTGCACCAGATCGACGCCAATCGCTGCTGCCAACTGCGCAAGGTCGAACCGCTCTTCGCCGCCGTCGCCAACTACAGGATCTGGCTCACCGGCCTCCGCCGCGAACAGGCCCGCACCCGCGCCGCGCTCGAAGAAGCGGCCGACTTCACACTCCCCGGCGGAGTCATCGTACGCAAGCTGAGCCCCTTCGCCGACTGGACCACACGCGACGTCTGGCAGCTATGCGAGCACTTCAGCATTCCGCTGCTGCCGCTCTACGATCTCGGCTACTCCAGCATTGGCTGCGAGCCCTGCACCAGCATCCCCACCGACCCGAACGACCCACGCTCCGGCCGCTGGGCCGGTCGCAAAGTCGAATGCGGCATCCACATCCAACCGGCCTCAACGAACAAGTAAGAACGAATCACGACAACTGTCTTTCTATGGAATACGTCATCGGCTTCATTATCGCGGTCTTCATCGCGCTCACCGGAGTTGGCGCGGGAACCATCACGACGCCATTGCTGATCCTGTTTCTCGGCGTGCCGGCCTCGGTCGCAGTGTCGACCGGCCTGATGTTTTCCGCCGCGGTAAAGCTCGTGCTCGTGCCTTCGCAGATCGTGCGCAAGCAGGTTTCGTGGCGCGTGCTCGGCTTCATGCTGCTGGGCGGATTGCCCGGCGTCCTGCTCGGGTCATTCTTCCTGAAGCGTCTCGCGACCCACGGCCCGGCCATCCTGATGAACGCGCTGCTCGGCGTCGTGCTGGTCTTCACCGCGCTCTGGCAGATCTTCTTTTCGTTCCGGCCCGCGCGCGCCGAAGGCCCCACCAAAGACCGCAGCCACCTGCTGCCGTGGCTGATGTTTCCTGTGGGCGCCGAAGTCGGTTTCTCATCCGCCGGCGCCGGCGCGCTGGGCTCGGCCGCGCTGCTCTCGCTCACGCCGCTGCTTCCGGCGACGGTCGTCGGAACGGACATCCTGTTTGGGTTTGTGCTCTCGCTGGTCGGCAGCGGCGCGCACGGCTTCTTCAACGGCACGCGCTCTTCGCTGCTGGAACATCTGGTAATCGG
Organism: uncultured Acidobacteriaceae bacterium; assembly: GCA_964245315.1. Classification (GTDB taxonomy): domain Bacteria; phylum Acidobacteriota; class Terriglobia; order Terriglobales; family Acidobacteriaceae; genus Edaphobacter. The sequence goes on from CAXTMK010000027.1 coordinate 20,012, forward strand.
CGGACTCTTCGGCGTCGTCCTCGGAACGGTCGCAGCCAAGTGGATTCCCAAGCGCCCGCTGCGCTTCGCCCTCTGGATCTGGCTGCTCATCATTGGCGGCCAGTTCATCTACACGCAGGCGATGGCCGTGGCGCACCGATGAAGAGACTTACTGCTCGCGGACTTTTTCGCCGCGATTGATCTTGTCGATTCCGCTCGCCCAGGCCCGTTCCGCCAGGTCGCCACACATTTCAGCCGCCTGCTGCGGTGTGAGGCGCGCCGGTTTACTCGCTGAACCTGTCGTAGATATCTGGACGGACTCTTCCGTCGTCGCGAAGTCTGTTGAGTTCATCGAGCATCGCCTCCCGTGCGCTTTCGACAGTATACGCCCCCGTCACCTTCAAAGCCTGATCGATCGTCGACCTCACGGGATACTGTCCGTCAACGGAATTTTCGTACACCTTCAATCCAAGTTCGTCTGCAAAGTATGCCGATAGGGTGGCAACCGTCCTCGGAATCTGGATGTAGCAGTGCGACATTTGGGTCACTTTGACAGGCCTGCCGAAGTCCATAGCTCGCGCCGTGGCCCGACGCATCGTCGTTCGAGGATCATCGACATAAACCAAACGCAAGACGGGCACGAATCCGCGTTTCAAAGCCTGTTGTATCCTGGCCGCGCTCATATCGAAGTGATCCATCATCCCCTCGCTTACCAAGGCGCGGGCCGAATGCTCGCGACCTCCGATGACCGAGCGAGTCTTTCCTGACCCCGGGCTGCCCGTCAAGAATTCAACGATATATCGATCCTCGGTAGGCCCCTCCCGCATCGCCTCCTGCCAAACCGCATCCGCCAGCCGGCTCGATGCCGGTCCCAGCGCGAACGTATTCGCCGTTCGATCGGCCGGTGTCGCATACCCAGGCAGAAGCTCCCGCGCCGCATCGGACGAGACCGCCAACGTACCGCCCGATGTATTCAACGCACGATACAGGGCTATCGCCTCGGCGAGATGCTCGTTCAAGTATTCATCTGCTGCGTCCGCTGGCGATGGCATATCTCAAGTTTAGCCCGCAACGCATACGCTATCCTGTACCCATCCCATGCGCCTGACACTCGAACGCCACTTCCGCTTCGCCGAGCACAACACCTCCTGGCGCACCGAGATCCTCGCCGGCGTAACCACCTTCGTCACCATGGCGTACATCATCTTCGTCAACCCCGCCATCCTGTCGCAGACGGGGATGCCGCTGGGCGCGGTCACCATCGCCACCTGCGTCTGCGCCGCCTTCGGCTCCATCACAATGGGGCTGCTCGCCAACCTGCCGCTCGCGCTCGCGCCCGGCATGGGCCTGAACGCCTACTTCACCTACACGGTCGTCAAAGGCATGTGCGTGTCCTGGCAGACCGCACTCGGCGCGGTCTTCCTCTCCGGCGTGCTCTTCCTTCTGCTCACGCTCACCGGCCTGCGCCAGCAGCTGCTCGCGGCCATCCCGCAGGAGCTGCACGCCGCGGTCGCCGGCGGCATCGGCCTCTTCATCGCGTTCATCGGACTGCGCAACGCCGGCATCATCGTGGCCTCGCCTGCAACCGCGGTAACGCTGGGCAACCTGCACAACCCCGCCACTGCGCTGGCCTGCCTCGGCATCCTCATCATCGCGATGCTGCAGGCCTTTCGCGTCAAGGCCTCGATGCTCATCGGCGTGCTCGCCACCATGGCCGTCGGCATCGTCTTCCATCAGGTCGCGTGGCATCCCACTGCCGTGCACTTCAGCGATCTGCACTACACCGCAGGCCAGCTCGACATCCGCGGCGCGCTCCACCTGCATGCGCTCGAAATCATCTTCGTCTTCCTCTTCGTCGATCTCTTCGACAGCATCGGCACGCTGGTCGCCGTCACCGAACGCGCCGGATTGATCTCTCCCGACGGCTCCATCCCGCGATTGAACCGCATCTTCTTCGCCGACGCCTCCGCCACCGTCGCCGGCTCGCTGCTGGGCACGTCGACCGTCACCAGCTACATCGAATCCGCCGCCGGAGTCGCGGCCGGAGGACGCAGCGGCGTCACCGCCATCGTCGCCTGCATCCTCTTCCTCGTCGCGCTGTTCGTGGCGCCGCTGGTGGGAGCCATACCCGACTTCGCCACCGCACCCGCGCTCATCCTGGTGGGCGCGCTCATGATCGGGTGCGTCGCGCGCATCGCGTGGGACGAGCCGCGCATCGCAATCCCCGCATTCCTGACAATTGTAACCATTCCGCTTACATACTCGATTGCGACCGGATTGTCGCTCGGCATCGTCAGCTTCGCCATCCTCGAACTCGCCACAGGTCGCGGCTCGCGCCGCCACTGGATGCTCTACCTGCTCGCGATCCTGTTCCTCTTGCGCCTGATCTACATCGCGTGAGAGCACTTTTGTTGTTATCGCTTTTGTTTGTCATCCCGCAGGGATCTGCTTTTGCTTTCTAATAGCCTGCGAACATTACGCAATGCGCACCAGCAGTTGCAGTTCCACCAGCGCATTGCGCGGCAGCGCGTTTGCCCCGAGCGACACTCGCGTATGCCGCCCGGCCTCGCCGAAGATCTCCACCAACAGATCCGACGCGCCGTTGGTGACCTTCGGAATATCGGTAAAGTCCGGCGCGCAGTTCACCCAGCCGCGCACGCTCACGATCTCCGCAATGGCATCGAGCGAGCCCAGGTGCCGCTTCAGAATCGCCAACTGCGTCAGCGCGCAACACCGGGCAGCATGGTATCCCTAGTCCACGCCGCAGTCGACGCCGGCCTTGCCCGCCACGATAACGCCATTCTCCATCGACGGCGACCCCGACACATACACCATATTGCCCACCGTCTTTGCCGGCAGGTAGTTGCCGCCCGCGGACGGCGGCTCCGGCAGCACGATCCCCAGTTCCTCTAAGCGCGCTTCAAATCCCATGACGAAAACCTACCACAAGACCTCGTCCGCTATCCTGTAGCTGCCATGTCCTTTGATCCCGCCCACCTCCTCGAAGCCGCAATCGCTGAAGCGCGGCTCGGTCTCTCGGAAGGCGGCATCCCCATCGGGGCCGCCATCGTCAACCGTCAGGGCGAACTCATCAGCTCCGGCCGCAACCGCCGCGTGCAGGAGAGCGCGCCGGAGATTCACGCGGAAACCGACGCCTTCCGCCGGGCTGGACGCCCAATTGGCCGCCAGCGCAGTTACCGCGATCTCATCATGGTCTCCACGCTCGCGCCCTGCTGGTATTGCAGCGGCCTGGTGCGACAGTTCGGCTTCCGCACCGTCATCGTTGGGGAATCGGTCACCTTCCCCGGCGGCCTGAACTGGCTGCGCGAGGCCGGCATCGAAGTCATCGACCTCGCCAATCAGGAATGCATCGCCATGATGACGAACTTCATCCGCGACAACCCCGCGCTGTGGAACGAAGACATCGGCGTCGATTAAGAGCTTGCGCTTGCCGTACCTGTTTGCTATCGCTGTTGCTGTTGCTCTCGCTCTTGCTGTTGCTGTTGCTGTCGCTTTTGCTGTTGCTTCTGAGATAGGTCCGGGCTTCAGCCCGGACATTCCGGGCCACCACGAAGTTGGGCTTTAGCCCCCGGGATATGATCTCTTATCCCTCCGCCATGCGCCTTCAACCTCAAACCTACGCCCTCACAGCCGTCACAGACCAACGTCGCCGCGTCTTTCAACGAACCGAGATTGCCAATCTCCTGCTTGCAACGATCATGCGACATCGCGACCTCGATCGTCTCTTGCTTCACGGTTTTGTCGTGATGCCCGATCACATCCACGTTCTCCTCACTCCCACTGAGTCAATCGAAAAGGCCGCACAGTTGATAAAGGGCGGCTTCTCTTTCGCCGTCCGGAAGGAATATCCCGGCGAAGTCTGGCAAGATGGCTACCACGCTCACCGCATCATCGATAGAGCCGACTTCCAAAATCAGCTGGGCTACATTGCGAACAACCCCATTCGAAAAGGCTTTGTCGACTATCCTCATGTGCATACGACAGGGGCGTGGCGTCTTGATCCGCCTCCGGAATACCTGCTGTAAGGAGAGCATATCCCGGGGGCTGAAGCCCGATTTCGTGGTGGTCCGGAATGTCCGGGCTGAAGCCCGGACCTATCTCAGAAGCAACGGCAACACAGAAGCGACGACAACACAGAAGCGACGACAAACATAAAGCAACCGCGAAAAAGCAACAACGGGTCTCTGCCGCAATCAAGCCGTCGCCATTGTCTTCCTACGCTCCACCCACCACCACCAGGCCATCCCCAATGCCATATATCCCACGTACAGATATGGCAGGTATCGATATGGCGCATCCGGCAGCGGATACATCGTCCCGACGATCGCCGCCAGCGCAGCACCCGCAGCCAGCACGGCCAACAGCACGCCGCCCACCGACAGCCGCCCTGCCCGCAGCAGATGCACCGGCAGCGCCACCGCGACCAGCCCATACGCGGTCATAAATCCATAGACCGCCAACGTACCCAGCCAGCCGTAGATATCCTCCGGCCTGGCATGCCGCAGCGACAGCGCCGCCACCGGCACAAACGCCACCAAAGCCGTCAGCACACCCGCGGCTGAAGGGGTCTGATGGTCCGCGTCGGTCCCGGCCAGCGAAGCATGCGCGAGTCCATGATGCGCCATCAGCAACAACACCCGCGCCGCCGCAATCACGCATCCCAGCGTGCACGCAAACATGCTGACCAACACCCCAACGTTGATGATGATGCCGGCAAACCCCACGCCTGCTTCCTTCGCCAGAAAGCTCATCGGCTCCGCATGCTCAGCCAGTCCTGGCGTCACTCCGCGAAAGCCCAGCACCTCGCCGTAGCAGCACACGATGAAGAAAACGCCCGCCAGCAGCGCACTGCGCACGACCGCGCGCGGAATCGTCTTCAGCGGCTCGCGCGCCTCCGAGCCCAGCGTCGTCGAGCTCTCAAAACCCACGAAGCTGAACAGCGCCAGCATGACGCCAAGCCGCACCTTTACCGGCGTAACGCCAGTCAGCTTCAACTGCGGCCAGTCGAAGTGCAGCCCCTGCCTGACCAGCAAAATTCCCATGACCACCGCGATCAGCAGGACCGAGACCACCTCGATCCAAAGCATCGCCTGCGTCGAAATCTGCACGTCGCGATAGGCTACCCATGCCGCCGTTCCCAGGCACAACGCGGCCAGCGCGATCGCGGGCACATGCGCTCCCCACGCGCCCAGCAGCGGATAGGCAAAGTAGATAAAGCCGCCCGTCACCGAAGCCGACGTGACCACATAGGCGAAGAACAGCGCCCATGCCCCCACCGCGGCATATGCCGGAGGCAGCGTCTTCTTCGTGTACACATACAGCGACCCCGGCGACGCCGAATCCCGTGCGAACCACGCGATGCAGAAGGCGATCAACGTCATCGCGATCATCGCAATCGCGTACGAAAGCCACGCGCCTTCGCCGGCCAGCGCGAAGACCAGCGGAATGGTCAGTGGAGGCGTCGTACATGGTGCAATCACCGAGATGGACTGCGCCAGCACCTCCAGCGGCGACAGGATGTTGCGCCGCAGCCCATACGCCGCTTCGCCCGTCAACCCATCTTCCAGCACCGCGGCAGGATCAGGCATAACCCTCATCTCTCCATCAGTCGATACACTGTGCCCCATCCATCGCGCTCTTGTTTTGCGATGGGTGGGTCCAGACTTGCTCTTTCCCGGTTGAAGCTTGATTCTGTACTCTCCGCTCTTTCGAGTCAACCATGATCCCAGGCCCCTCACCCCTCACCAGGCTGCAATCCTCTCTCGCCGACGGCAGCCTTACGCCGCGCGCAGTCGCGGGAGATGCAATCGCCCACGCCAACGCCAACGCCGCGCACAACACCTACCTCCACTTCGATCCCGAAGCTCTCCTGCGCCAAGCCGACGCTCTGCCTGTGGGCGGCTCGCTCTACGGCGTACCCATCTCGCTCAAGGATCTCTTCGACCTCAAGGGAACCGTCACCTCTGCCGGCAGCCGTTTCTACGCGGCGCAACACGCGCCCGCGACCTCCGACTCCGCCATCGCCGCCGCGCTCAAGGCATCCGGCGCGCTCATCACCGGCAAGACCCACCTGCATCCGCTCGCCTACGGCCTTACCGGCGAGAACCCCGACTTCGGCGATTGCACCCAGCCGCGCGACGCTACCCTGCTCACCGGCGGGTCGTCCTCCGGGGCCGCCGCAAGCGTGCAGGAAGGCTCCGCGCTCGCCGCCATCGGCACCGATACCGGCGGCTCCGTGCGCATCCCGGCGGCGCTCTGCGGCCTGGCGGGATTCCGCGCCTCGCGCTCGCTGCCGGCGCTCTTTCCGAATCTCTGGTCCGGCGGCCTGGCGTTAGCCCCGTCGTTCGACACCATCGGCCTCTTCACCCGCGACCCACGCGACCTCGCGCCCATCGCCCAGGCGCTCTTTCGCATTGCCGCGGCCGCGCCCAGCAACCCGCGCATCGGCTGCGTGCCACTCGCGTTCATCGCTGACGCCAACTCCGACTGCCTTGGAGCCTACGCCGCGTGGAAGCAGCAGCTCCAGCAATCCGGCGCGAGCGTCGTCGACTTCGACCCCATCGGCTGGGACTCCGCGCTCGAGATCTACGCCGCCATCCAGGCCCACGAGGCGTTCCTCATCCACAGGCAGTATCTGGACGGGCTTGAACCCACCCTTGAGCCTCGCATCGCGCAACGCCTGCGCTGGGGCCAGTCGCTCACCGAGCACGACATAGACTCGCTGCGCTCGCGCCACGCCTACTTCCGCGCCGCGGTCGCGGGACAGCTCGCCCAGTTCGACTTCCTGATGCTGCCCTCCGCACCCGTCAATCGCCTGCCCACAGGCGCGGACTACACCGAAGCACGCGCCGCGATCCTGCGCTACACGACGCCATTCTCGCTCGCGGGATTGCCGGTAGTTACCTTGCCGGGCGAGATCATCGGCGCACCGTTCGGCACCGGCGTGCAACTTGCGGCTCCACAGCTTGAGGATGGTGCGCTGCTCGCTTATGCAGCCTCGATCGCATGTAAAGAGCAATTGTCCTGAGCTGTCAGCCTTGAGAGCGCAGAGCGAAGAGCGAAGTCGCAGATATCATCTGCCGCCTTCACGGGGAGGTCGGTTCAACTGTTGCCGACAATATCGAAAGACGGCTGTCACGGCGTTTTCGGACCTCGCCGACGGTCGCGCCCTCGTCATACGCGCACCAAACTTGCGAAGAAGGTTTCTGGTCCACACCGCCGCACCTTTTGCTGTCGTCTTTCGCAGGTCGAAGACCACCGTCTTTGTGCTCCGTGGTATCCACGGCTTGCGCGACTTGAAAGGCCTGCTCTAACAACACCGAGCGCAGCCGTGTCAGGCGATTGGAGCGTACTACGCCCCCGCGATCGTCATACCCTCAACTCGCATCGTAGGCGCGGCGCTTGCGCTGCGAAACACCAGGTCGTTCGCAATCCCCGAGATGTTTTTGTACATCTCCTTGAGATTCCCGGCGATCGTAATCTCCTCCACCGGATACGCCAGCTCGCCGTTCTCGATCCAAAGCCCGCTTGCGCCCTGCGAGTAGTCGCCCGTCACCAGGTTCACGCCGAAGCCCATCGTCTCGGTCACATACAGCCCCTGCTTCACCTCGCCGATCAGCGCCTCCGGCGTACACTTGCCCGGCTCCAGGTAGAAGTTCCCCGCGCCGATCCCCGGATTGCCCGCCAGCCCGCGCGACGCATTGCCCGTCGATGGAATGCCCAGCTTGCGGCCCGTGTAGGTGTTCGTCACATAGCTCTTCAGGATGCCCTTTTCGACCAGCACCGTCCGCCGCGTGGGCAATCCCTCACCGTCGAACGGCGTGGTGCCAAAGCCGCCGATGCCGCCCCCGTTTTCATACGGAAAGACCATCGTCCCGTCGTCGATCACCGTGATGTTGTCGCCCGCCACGCGCTCGCCCAGCATGTCGTCGAAGAACGTCGCGTGGCGATAGATCGCATCGCCATTGGCCGCGTCGAACATGTTGCCGATGATCGACCGCGCAATCTCCGGCGAAAACACCACCGGAACCCGCTGCGTCTTCACCTGCCGCGCGCCCAACCGGCGCAGCGTGCGTTGGGCTGCAATCACGCCGATCTCTTCCGGGGAAGCCAGCGCCCGCACGGTCCGGCTGCTCGAATACCAGTAGTTCCGCTGCATGCGTCCGCGTTCGTCGTGCGCGATGGGCGCGGCCGAAAACCCGCAGTACGAGCGCCGGTACTCGCCCACGAACCCGCGCGAGTTCGCCATCACCTTGTGCGAGGTCGCGGTGTCGAAGTCGCCGCCGCCGGAGTTCTGGATGCGCGTGTCGTACGCCAGCGCCGCAGCCTCACAGCGTCTCGCGTTCTCGATGCGCTCGGCCGGAGGCTGGTCGTTTACATCGTCGAAGTACAGCCCCAGATCGCCTTCGACCTTGCCGAACTCGCTCGCCTCCGGCAGCCCGACAAACGGGTCTTCGCTGGTGATCTTCGCCAGCGCCACCGCACCTTCGACCAACCGGTCCAGCCCGTCGCGCGACAGGTCCGAGGACGACGTATTCGCCGCGCGCAGGCCATGAAACACCCGCAGCCCGATCGCCCGCGAGCCCGATTCCTTCAGCGTCTCCACCTGGCCGAGCCGCACCAGTGTCGAGAACTCCTCGCCCTCGTACGCTACGGCTTCGGCGTCGGTTGCGCCCGCCTTCATGGCGCGATCGAGGACTTCCAAGGCAATTTGTTTCAGGTCAGTTGTAATAGCTCGTGGGGACGTCATTCTTCCTTGCACTTCCTTACGCGGACATCGCCGCCATAGCAGGCAGCGGTACTTCAAGCCATTCGGCGAGGCCGTCCTGTGGCACCTCGACCAGGCGCGTGAATGGCTCCGGAATCGGCTGACCATCCATCGCGAGTCCCTCAAGATGAAAGTCCAGGGCATCCCGAAGGTTTTCACGCATCTCGTCGAGCGTCTGCCCCGTGCTTACGCATCCGGGAACATCGGGAGCAAACCCGCTCATGTTGTTCGGACCGTTTTCATAGACGACCAGATAACGTTTCGTCATGATTTATACCCCGCCTGCTTCAGAATACTCTGCAAGGTCTTCGGATTCAGATCATCGTTCGGATGTCCGGCAGCGTAACCGTCTGCGGGTTGTCGGGATGCTTCATCTGGCGATGGCTGCCACGCTGCCGCGCCAGATACCAGCCATCGGACTCCATCCGGCGCAGCAGGTCGAGAACCTTCATCTCACCGGCGCGCTCGACATCCTCGCCTCACGTCCATCGGTCGCCTTCAGGAAGAACATCCCCGCCGAGCAATACTCCGAATCGCTCTTCAGCTTGTGCTCGATGTGCGGCGGCGGCGCATTCTCAATGCGGCGGCGAAACAACTTCACCGGGCCTCCGCAGTCCTTGCAGCGGAACTCCGTATCTTCGTCGATCAGCGCCTCCGCGATCGGCTTTACCTTCCAAAACGGCTCATACCCACCGGCCGCGCGTACCCGTCGACGCTTCACTTCACACTCGTAGAACTTCTCGCGTTCGGTCGTTGCCATTGGGATTCCCTCATGGTGAAGCGCTTCGGTTGTCGTTCGCTGATGCTTCTAAACTATTCGACGGGGTTTTCGGAGCGGCGCGGCTCCCGCCCATCGGTTGCCTTGCGGAAGTACATGCCGCTCGGGCAATACTCCGAATCCTGCCGGCTCTTGTGCTCCGCGTGGGATGGCGGGCCGCCCACCTTGTGACTCTTGAACAGCTTCACCGCGCCGCCGCAGTCCTTGCAGCGGAACTTGGTATCTTGGTCCACGATGGCGTCGGCGACCGTCTTCACCTTCCAGTACGGCTCATATCCGCCGCCTGCCTTGGTCCGGCGCCGTTCCACTTCACACTCGTACAGCTTGGTTTCGCGCTCCGCTGCCGCCATCAGTTCCCCGTTCCTCCGACCGTCATGCGGTCGAGCTTCACCGTCGGCATGCCGACGCCCACCGGCACGCTCTGCCCGGCCTTGCCGCAGGTGCCGACGCCTTCGTCGAGCGCCAGGTCGTTGCCCACCATGCTCACGTACTTCAGCGCCTCCGGCCCGTTGCCGATCAGGGTCGCGCCCTTCACCGGTCGCGTCACCCTGCCGTCTTCGATCAGGTACGCCTCGCTGGCCGAGAAGACGAACTTGCCATTGGTAATGTCCACCGAGCCGCCGCCGAAGTTGACCGCATACAGCCCGCGCTTCACGCTCTTAATAATGTCTTCGGGCATGTCCTCGCCGTTCAGCATGTAGGTATTGGTCATGCGCGGCATAGGGATGTGGTGATAGCTCTCACGGCGTCCGCTGCCGGTCGAGGCAGTTCCCATGAGGCGCGCGTTCAGCTTGTCCGAGAGGAAGGTCTTCAGGATGCCGTTTTCGATCAGCACCGTCTCCTGCGTCGGCATACCCTCGTCGTCCATGTTCAGGCTGCCGCGGCGGTTCGGCATAGTGCCGTTGTCGACCACGGTCACCTTCTCGCTCGCAACCTTCTGCCCGATCAGCCCGGCAAACGCCGACGTCTTCTTACGATTGAAGTCGGCCTCCAGCCCATGCCCTACGGCCTCATGGAGCAGCACGCCCGGCCAGCCCGGGCCCAGCACCACTTCCATCTCGCCGGCCGGAGCCTCGGCCGCGCCCAGCTGCAGCAGCGCAGTGCGAGCGGCTTCGCGCGCGAAGTGTTCCGGCGATTTCTCCATCTCGAAAAAGTCCAGCGAAACCCGCCCGCCGCCGCCGCTGGTTCCGCGCGCAGTGTTCTGCGCGTCCTTCGCGATGACGAAGACATTCAAGCGAGCCAACGGTTGCGTATCGCTGGCGAAGGTCCCATCCGAAGCCGCCACAAGGATGCGCCGCAGCTCATCGTTGATGCCCGCGCGAACCTGCGTAATGCGCGGGTCGAAGTCGCGCGCGGCCTTGTCGGCGCGGCGAATCAGCGCCAGCTTGGCCTCGATCTCACCGTCCGCCGACAAGCCCGCAATTGGATACAGCGAAGGCGCTTCGATGTGGCGAAATCCGCTGACGACTTCCTTGGCCGGCCCGCTGGCGATCAGCGCCGCAGTACGTGCCGCGCGCAGCAGGCGCTCGCTCGAAAGGTCGTCGGTGAACGCAAACCCCGTCCGCTCACCCGAGACCACGCGAATGCCGCAGCCCACACTGATGCCCTGGCTGGCGGTCTTGATCAGCCCCTCGTCGATGCCTAACGAGGTGCTCATGACGGACTCGAAATACAGGTCAGCGTAGTCGCCGCCGGCCGAGAGCGCCTCGCCCAGACAACGCTCCATCAGCCGCTCGGAGAGTCCGAGTTTCTCGATAAAGTAGCGTTTGTGGTCGGGGCGTCCGGAAGTCGGGATGGAATGGGTCGTACCAGAGGAAAACGTCATCTTTACCATGATAGGCTTCGAAGGCCGCAGCGGCAAATAACTCTCTGTGTCGCGCCCTTTGCGGCTCTCGATTTGCGTTTAGACTGCTCAAATGCAACTCACCCGCGCCACCGGGCACGACATCCCCGAAATCGTCGCCCTTGCGAACCTCGCCTACCGCGAGGCCGTCACCTGGGCCAGCGAAGCCGGCGTCATCGCAGGCACCCGCCTGACCCAGCCGCAGCTGCGCGACGATCTCGCCTCCAAAGCCGGCGCGCACCTGCTGCTCTATCGTGAAGACGCTGATGCGCCTCTGTTAGGCACTGTCTGGCTCGAACCAAAGTCCGAAGCCACCTGGTACCTCGGCCTGCTCATTATCCATCCCGACCTGCAAAACCAGCGCCTCGGCCAACAACTGCTCGCCGCTGCTGAAATCTTCGTACAACAGCAAGGCGGCCGGCACATCCGCATGACCGTGCTCAACGTCCGCCACACGCTCATCGCCTGGTACGAACGGCGCGGCTACACCCGCACCGGCGAATCGCAGCCCTTCCCGTACGGAGACGAGCGATTCGGAAAACCGCTGCGCGATGACCTCAGCTTTGTGGTGCTGGAGAAGATGCTGTAGGGCATCTGCGTTGTACGATGAGTGGGCCTGTAGACGCACCGATGTTGGAGCCCGGAGACGCCCGCTCCAAGTGTCATCTTCCACTATGTTCTCTACCTTAGCTGCTTGGTCTGGTGCATCGAGCTCGGGTATCTGGAGAAGCGCTTCCACCTGCTTACCGGGCAGTGGGATGTCTACCTATTGACGACCGCCGCGCTGTTTTGGATGAATGCAGGCTCGGGAGCGTTGGGGTTCATCTCGCAGCACTCGATCACGCCGAGCCCCCAGAAGGATGATGCAGACCTGCCATCGCACGGTGGCACGTCAGGAGGCGGAGGGGCGAGCCGGGAGTGTTAGCGGCGTCGTTGGTGGATGACACGCAAAAGTCCCGCTTTGCACCAAGTGCAAGGCGGGACTTTCGAAGAGTTATTGCAAGAACTTACGACTGCCGAAAACGTCCGCGTGCCATGCCGGCGATGCTGAGCAAGCCAGTGCCGAGCAGCGCAATGCTGGAAGGCTCAGGGGTTGCCGCAATGGCTGGCTGGCCAGTGACGAGGAACTCCGCTGCGGTGTCTGCCTGGAACGGCTGATCGGTCCCGTCCGTATAGTAGTTGTCCCCGCTGTAAGAATCTGCTGCCCCATTGATAATGGGATTTTCGCCGTTCTCGTAAAAATAATAGGTAGTTCCGGCATCAAGGACGAGGTTGGAGTTAAACGTGTAGACACTCCCGTTTGAGGACGCTAAACCTAAGAGGCTTGCGGAGGCGGTTCCGAGGTCTGCGACGTCGCCGGTGTACACGCTGGAGTACAGAAAACCTGTTCCGAAAGCGGTAGCGGCTCCGGTGTAATACGAGTAGAAGTTGAAGGTAATGTTATTAACGTTGCCGGTCGTGACGGTAAAGGCCTGGCCTTCGTAGTCGGCAAGGTAGGGGCCGGATGAACCTGAGGCGCTCGCGACAGTTTCGGCATGGCCGGCAAGGGTGACAGTGAAGAGGGCAGCAGTTGCAAACATAGAACAAATACGCATGGTGAGGGGGCCCCGGCTGCAAATTTCGCAAGATCCGGCTTGCCACGCAAAGAGCGTCAACCATTTTCTTGTGATAGAGACAGTATCCCATATCAACATGTAATTAGCGTAATCTTTGGTAATTCAAGCAACTACTTGCCACACAAGATCCGTACTCGCCTTTGGTTGCAGCGATGACCGACACAGACTAACGACCTCGAGACGGGTCGGCGGAGTTGGCAACGTCCAGATCGAGAAAGATGTCGCTCGAAGCTCCGCCGTAGCACCTATCGTCCTTGCTATAGGTCTGCACGCAGCTGTTGGTCTGGGGCGACCGGCGCGGCGACTGCGCGTACTGCCAGGCCGCTGCATCGAGGGTACCGCTGTCGCGGAGGCGCGGAGGCTGGGCCGTACATCCGGGCGCCGGTGGACAGGCATCCTGCGCGACCCAGAAGACCACCGGATGCAGATGCTTGGCCGCAATCTGCTCGCGGACATCCTGCGCCGTCGTGATGGTCGCCGGCTTGCCGTCGGGTCCGTTGCCGTCGGGGCTGGGCTGGCCGCTCAGGTACGAGCCCGGCAGAAAGCCCGAAGCCGCAACCGCCTCCGTCCAGCCGAAGAAGTACGCGGCCTGCTCCGGCAGCAGACGGCCGCCTTCTTCCTGGTCGAGAAACAGGATCGTCTTCGCGGGAAAGCCTTCGATCTTCGCGGCGGCGATCGCATCCGCAGCGTGCTTCTGTCCCAGAGCTCCAGGCGACAGTTTGGCGCGCTTGATCTCCGCATCCAGACGCCCGTTGAAGAGCACCAGGAAGCCGAAGCCCGCGTCGCGCAGCTTCTGCCGCTTGCCTTGCCAGCTGTTCTGCTTCGCGCCCGGCGGATCGTTCAGCCAGTAGCCGACGAAGGCGAAGTGCCGATGCAGTTCGGCGAGGCGATCGTCGCCGGGGTAGAGGTTGCGGTCGAAACCGACGAAGTCGCCTTTCGCAGGGGTCGACTGGCGCGCTGTCTCCACATCCAGCGCGGCGAGCCGCGACTCCACGGAAGGCTTTGCGGAGGCGTCGGCGGCCGCGCCGTGGCACGACGCCAAGCCAAGGGTTCCAGATAGCAGCAGACTAACTTCAACCGTTCTCATGGCTCTTCGATGCATTTCATTCTCCACCGTCCTGATTGTGCTACGTTTTAGGCCATGAGTCCTGAAGTAAGTACGATTCCCGATCCGCGCTACCCGCTCGGCAAATTTCATCCGCCCGACCCTGGCCCCCTGCCCGAGGGCGAGATGGCCTACGCGCTCTCGTGCATCGCGGAGCTGCCGATGCTGCTGCGGAACGCAGTCCAGGGCCTCGACACGGCGCAGATCAATACGCCCTATCGCGAGGGCGGATGGACGGTGCGGCAGCTCATCAGCCACGTCGCCGACAGCCACATGACCGCGTTCTTCCGCGTGCGGCTGGCGCTGACGGAGGATTGGCCGACGATTCTTCCTTACAACGAGAAGGCGTTCGCGGAGCTGCATGACTCGGTGGCCGCGCCGGTGGAGTGGTCGCTTGAGATCATCGAGAGCGTGCATGCGCGCTGGGTGATGATGCTGCAGTCGCTTACGCCCACGCAGTGGCAGCGCGGCTTCAGGCATCCGGAGCGCGGGCCTGCGACCATCGAGCAGGCGACGCTGCTGTATGCGTGGCACAGCCGCCATCACCTGGCCCACATTACGCACCTGCGCGCGGCGAAAGACTGGTAGCAGTGCAGCGCGCGGGCAAGAGCGACGAGCAGGAACAGACGCCCGAGCAGATCGCGGCCTCGCTTGAAGCCTTTCTGGCGGAGTTTCCCGCGGCTGTCGTGATGGAGGACGGCAAGGCGCTGTTCGATATGCGCGAGGCGAAGTACACGCTCTCGACCGAGCATGGACGCTGCACGCTGCATCTGTGGGGAGCGGAGCGCAACATCGTCCGGCGCGTTGGTGCGACTGAGTTGCGCAACAAGGTGCTGCGCATCCGAACGCACAAGTTCGGGCAGACGAAGCCGCAGACGCTGGAGCTGGCGGGCGACAAAGACCGGCGCACGCCGTCGACCCGCGAGGCGACGCGGCAGCGCTTCCTGAAGGTGCTCGAACGCGCGCTCGCACGGCAGTTTCCGGAGTGGAAGCCCGAGAGCTTTCGCACCGCGATGGATCTCGAAAAGAGCTTCGGACCGGCGTATGCGCGCGGGCTGCTGTCGCAGGGTACAAAGAGCTGGGCGGTGATCGCGGTGAACGATGAGGAGTCGCCGGTGACCATCGACGGCATCCTGACCTTCGGCATTCTATGGCTGGAGGCGTGCCGCGAAAGCGGAGGTGGAAGGCGTCTGCTCCAGGGGCTGAAGGTGGTGGTTCCGCGCGGCATGGGAACGACGACGCTGGCGCGAATGGCGTGGCTGAACGGCCATTTCGAGCTGTGGGAGCTGGACCAGCGCGAGGAAGAGATGGAGCAGCGCGACGCGGCCGATCACGGCAACCTGACTACGCGGCTGGTGCATGCGCCGAACATTACGAATGCCCGGATTCGCTTTGCCGCGAGCACGGCGCGGGTCATGGCTATTGTTCCCGCGGCCTGCCGCGAGCATATAGAGCAGCGGCTGCGCAGCGGCACGGAGCTTGCCTTCCTGCTGCATGGCCTGGAGTTTGCGCGCATTCGCGTCGGCGCGTCGCATGAGTCGTTCAACCGCGTCGAGGAGATTACCTTCGGCGCGGGCGCGAGCGAGACCGCGCTGACCGCGGTGAACGAAGCGGATCTGCGCCATCTGGTTGCGCGGCTATGCGAACGGCGCTCGGCGAAGGGCGACAAGCGCGATCCGCTGTATCGCATGCAGCCGGAGCGTTGGCTTGAGGGACAGCTGCGGCGCGATGTCGCGCTGATCGATCGCAGGCTGGATGCGGCGCATGTTTATACGCAGGTTCCGGCGTTTGCGGCGGGCGATCGCGGGATGCTGGACCTGCTCTCGGTGGCCGACGATGGGCGGCTTGCGGTGATCGAGCTGAAGGTAGCCGAAGACCCGCAACTGGCGATGCAGGGACTCGATTACTGGGTGCGCGTGCGCTGGCACCACATGCAAAATCCGGATCAGACAGGCTTAGGGGAGTTCCAGAGGCATGGATACTTTGGCGGGGTGAGGCTGTCGGAGATGGCTCCGCGGCTGATTCTGGTTGCGCCCGCGCTGCGGGTTCATCCCGCGACGGAGATCGTGCTTCGTTATCTTTCGCAAGTGGTTGATTGGACGCTGGTTGCGTTGGCTGAACGATGGCGCGAGGAGATAAAAGTCGTGTGGCGCAAACGTTCTTCGGATTAGGTCCCTCCCCGCCACTTATTGCGCAAAATGTTCATTCTATGTGAGTTAGGCTCGGACCTCAGGCTTAGGGGTGAGCTAAAATATTGAAAACAAACGAACTCTGTTCGCAAAATATTCATTCTAAAGGAGATAGGCTCATCATGGCATGGGGCTGGAAATGTAGCCAGACCGGTTTCCTACAGGTGTAGCCACTACCCGAGACGCGGATTCCCTTCTTCAGGAATGACAAGAAGAACGAGCGGCTACAGACGGGAGGCTCTGGCTTCAGCAGGATTACGCTGTTGAAAGCAAGTGCGTCGATAGAGGCAGCAACCCGGCACCAACAACGCGAACCGCCGCCTCGGAGTGCGGGGCGGCGGCTGTTTGGGTTGGATTTGGGAGCTACCAGTTGACGCGGCCGGAGAGCTGGAAGTCGCGGGCGAAGTTGACTGGTGCAGCCGAATAACCGAGACCTGTTCCGGCCGTGCCGCCGCCGATGGAACCGAAGACTACGTGGTTGGTTGCGTTGAGCATATCGACTTCGAATTGCAGTTTGAATTGCTCATAGAGGGGGAAACTCCGCTTGAGAGCCAGGTCCACGTTGTAGTAACCCATGCTCCATACGTTATCCGCACCGACACGAGGCGCGTTGCCGGGCACATACAGTGCCGGGCCACTGCCCACAAAGTTTACGACTCCGTTGACGGTGTTGTTGGTTTGACCCACGCGGTTGATGGGAATAAGCCCGTTGCAGGTTGCAGTGACAGCAGTGCTGCTTGTGCAGGGCAGGGTCGGGTCTGCCCCAGGCTGGTTGACGCTGAAGGCTGCACCGTTGAGGTAGCGGATGGTTCCGTAGAAGTTTGGCTGGCTCGGGTCGGCAGAGACGTTGGCCCCGTACACGCCCTGGCGCGCCTGGACCCCTGGGACAAGCGAAGGCATGCAGGTCTGGAGCACCGTGCCGCCGCATCCCGTAGCCGTCGCCACCAGAGGTGAACCGGAGTGATAGGCGAAGATGGTGGAAACGATCCAGCCGCTGGCAACCGCCCTGACAAGACGCTTGTCGCCGTACATCTTGCCCTTGCCGAAGGGAGACTGGTAGACCGCGGTTGCCGTCAGGTTCTGAGGTTGATCGGTGACGGAGAGCGAACGATCGAGGCGGGGGTTGTCGGTTGTGCGGAAGGTGCCCACGTCGTCGATGGCCTTGGAATAGGTGTAGTTAACCATCATGTCGAGCCCGTGCGCAGCGCGCTGGCGGAGGCTGATTTCGAGGGCGTGCCAGTTGGTGTTGCCGTTGAAGTTGGTAGTGTCGCTGACACCGCTGAATTGCGGGAACTGGGTGAAGTAGCTGACCGCACTGTTGCTGGCGTAATACTGCTGGCCGTTGGTGTAGGGGTTGGGAGGCGTAAAGCCGAGCGCCTGAATGGCGGAGAGGGCGATGGTACTTGCCTTGGCCCCGAACAGATCGGTGCTGCCCTGGAAGCCGCACGTGGTCGGCGCACACGGTGTGACAGTGGAACCGTTCAGGTTATAGGCGGAGAGCGCGGCGTAGTTTTCAGTGAGGCGGTTGGTCCGCGCCGGGTTGACGTAGCCGCCGGAAAGGAAATGACCCTGGCTGCCCACATAGCTGACGCTGATGGACATGTCTTTGGTGACCTGACGCTGCACGCCGAAGCTCCAGTTGAGGAAGGTGGGGGTACGCGATCCTCTGTATGGATCGAAGTAGGTCAGGCTGGAACTCGCTGTCGAGTTGCCGAGGGCCACGGTATTGCCAGTCTGGTACTCGGCCAGGCTGACACCGCCCGGCGGTGGAGCAGGCGGAGCGACGGATCCTGTCCAGCCGCAGGCGACGCCATCGTTGGCCACAGCCTTGGCGAAGTTAGTGGTATTGCATGCTGTTTTGTCCCAGTAGAAGGCAGGGGCGCCGCTTATGCCACCAGGAGCGGAAGCGGCAGGCGTGATGCCGAGCGTGGAAGGCGAACCGGACTGACTTCCGCTGGTCCAGTCGCCACGCGCGACGTTGATGTTGAAGCTGCCGCGGATGACGGTCTTGGGATCGACGGACCAGGCCGCACCTAAGCGTGGAGAGATGTTTTTGAGCGAGAGCGGGGAAGGCGACTTGCAGTTGCAGTAGATGCTGGGGTCACCGTAGCCGGCGAACTCGAGCGTGCCCTTGTTGCCGGTGACCGAGTTGATGCCGTTGGGGTTGAGGAAGGTGAAGAGGTTGTGCACCTCGTGAATCGAGGGATAGAGATCGTCGCGGATACCAAGGTTGACCGTCAGATTGGGACGTACCTTGTAGTCATCTTCGACCCAGAACGAAGGATCAAGCCAGCGTGTCCCCAGGCCGGGAGAGTTGGCTGTGGTGGAACTGGAGTTGACCGCGCCGATCAGGTAACTGGCCACCGAGTAACCATTGGCCGAGTTGGTACCGCTGCTGGTGCTGGTGGTGAAGTTGGAGGTCTGGGTCGAGGAGAAGTTGAAGCCCATGGGTCCGGAGGGAGAGAGGACCTTGATGTAATCGAATTGAGCCTCGACCACCTGGGCGCCGAAGGTCAGGTTGTGCTTGCCCAGAACCCACTGCAGGTTATCGCTGGCGCTGTAGGTGTTGTTGATCTTGTTGTTCCAGGCGTAGCCCCCCCAGCTGCCGGGATTATCATAGGAGCCGCTCCAGGTGATGGCGGGAAATCCATCCGAGGACTGGCCCGCAGGCATGTTCAGGATACCGGCGGAGTTGGCGGCATACTGCGGCTGCCGGTTGGGCGATACCGAGTCGCTCTGGTAACGGCCGAAGCCGGCAGAGAAGACGTTGACCAGGTGCGAGTTGAACGTGAAGGTGTCCTTCAGGACGTCGACCGTGGTGACCGGGTTATAGGTCTGCGAGGTGTTGAACGGAGGAAGCAGGCCGCTGCCGGAGTTTTGGCCGGTAGAGGCCTGGCGGCCGAAGGCGATGATGAAGCGCAGCTGATTGCGATCGCTCTGGTGATAGTCGATGCTGCCGGTAGAGTACCAGTTGGAGAGACCGGTGGGCGTACCGAAGACCAGGTTGTTGCTGTAAGTGGTCTGGTTCGTGATGGCCTCGTAGGGCAGAAGGAACTTGTTGTAGAAGCTGGCTGCCTGCGAGATGCGATTGACGGGGATTACGTCGTTCGTCAGTACGCCGTTTACCATATCCTGGAACGGCTGGCGGACGCAGGGTATGGTTGTGCCATTGCAGCCGGGTGTCTGGGTCGACGGGTCGTAGATGTGCGCACCGGTGGCCTTTGCGTAGCCGGTGAAGTCGGCGTCCTGCTGCAGCGCGCCGGCCTGGTTATAGCCGAGTTCCGCCGAGGTCGGGATGGTCATGGCGGCGTAAGTTGCGCCGTGCTGATAGCGGTACTGGCCGTAGTTGCCGAAGAGGAAAATTTTATCTTTGAGGATGGGACCGCTGAGGACGATGCCGAACTCGTTCTGGATTTCGCGGGGCTTGATGCCGCCTGCGACGGTCTGGCCAGCCGCGTTCAGCGTGGGCGTCTTGGCGGTGAACTGCCAGGCGTCGAAGAGGGTGTTGCGATTGTATTCATAGAGCGAGCCGTGGATCTTGTTGCTTCCGCTCTTGATGGAATAGTTCTGGATGCCCTGTCCGCCGTAGACCGCGGAGATGCCGGTGGTCTGGACCTGGAACTGTTCGACCGCGTCGACGCCGATGGCGGTCCAGGTGAAGCGAGGGTCACCGACCTGGTCGGCTTCGGGCAGGTTGACGCCATCGATGTAAATTTCAGAGACGCCGCCGGAGGGGCCGGAGCCGTTGACGATGCCGGAGTTGCTGGTGACGTTGTTGCTGGTGAAGTTCTGCTGCACGCCGGGCATCAGGTACTCGAAATCAGTAGCACGGCGCTGGTCAGCCTGGCCGCCGGCGCCCATCTGCAGCGGCAGATTGGAATACATCTCGTTGTCCATGACGCCGCCCAGGGTGGCGTCCTCGGTTTCGAGCACCGGGGGAGCGTCGGTGATGGTGACAGTGTCGTTGGATTGGCCAATCGTGAGTTTGGCGCTGACGGGCACGATGGTGAGAGCGTTGACGACGATGTTTTCCTGCTTGTAGCCCTCGAAGCCTCTGGCGGCGATGACGATCATGTAGTTGCCGGGGATGAGCGGCGTGATGCTGTAATCGCCGGCGCCGGTGGTCGTCCGGACGGTCTTCACGTTGGTGTCGATGTTGGTGGCCGTCACGGTGGCGTTCGGGACGACCGCGCCCGTAGGATCGGTGACGGTGCCACTGATGGAGCCGGTACCGGAAAGCTGCGCCGCGGCGGGAAGCGTCAGGATGACGCTGAAGATTACGAGAGCGAGGATGCTGAAGTAGCTTCCAATTGTCTGGGCGAATCCGGATTTAAGTGCGACTTTCGACATCGGTGAAACCTCACATGAATTTTGAAAATTATGCTGCTGGCGCCGGCAAACAGCGCTCTCTTGTCTTAGCCAACGATAGGTCTGACCATTCGGTAGCGCCAGCAACTTTCTGCCACCAAAGGCACACCTGTCAAGTCCCAAATGAGAGAGCGGCATGCAAAAGTGTGGGTAAGGCTGATTCCCTGCAGGCATGAGGGGATGCCCGTCGCAGGATTGGACAGACCACCGCTTCAAAGATGAAGGAACTGATTTTATGGAAGCTGCGGTAGCCCGGAAAGCGGCGTCCTGACCGGCACGGCGAGGCCGATGAACTTGGTCAGCGTGTTGTTGCCCTGGTTGGACACCCAGATGTTGCCGCTGGCATCGATCGCGATGGCATAGGCTTCCAGCAGGCCGGCGTCGCCGCCGAGACCGACCGCGGGCGAGAGCGATGCGCCGGGAGTCCTGGACGCGGAACCCGCCAGCACGGAGAGATACGCGGCGCGATAGTTGCCGACCCAGGCCGTTCCGGCGCCGTCGATCGCGATGGCTTGCGGATGGTAGATGGAACCGGCGGCGGTGTAGTTCGAGGAGATGACCATGCCGGAGTTGGTGACGAGCGAGACTTCGTCGCCGAAGTAGTCCGCGACCCAGACATTGTCGCTCTGGTCGATGGCGATGCCGGAGGCGAGATCGCAGCAGGAGAAGTTGGTGAAGCTGGAGCCGTCGGGCGCGACTTTGGTGACGTTGTTGCTGCTCTGGTTGACGATCCAGCCGAAGTGGTTGGCGTCGATCGCGACGGCGACCGGGAAGGCGAAGAGGTCAGTGGTGTAGCCAGTTGCGCCGGAGAGTGGAACGCCGCTGGGGTTGAGCAGGGTGACGTGCGAGTCGCCGTAATCGACCACCCAGACGGTTCCGTTGGGGTCGATGGCGACAGAGATGGGATAGTCCAGGCCGCCGCTTTGAAAGCCTGCGCTGCCGGAGAGCGAAGCCGTTCCGGCGGAGTTGAACTCGGTGACGCTGCCGATGCCGGAGGCGGTGAAGGGCTGCTCGTTGGGGATCCAGGGGTGATCGCTGGGGTCGATGGCGAGGCCGTAGGAGTTGTGGAGGCCTAAGCCGACGATTCCGCCGGGGATGACGGAGGCGCCGATGGGCGAGAACTTCGACGCTACGTAGAAGTAGCTCGCGACCCATACGCTGCCGGCGGAGTCGACGCCGAGGCCGGAAGGATTGTTCATGGCGCCGCCGTTGAACTCGATGAACATGGTCCAGTCGATGGGAGCGGCGGAGAGCGCGGGGGAGTATGCGCTGCTCGACTGCGAGAGCGCGTAGAGAGCGCTGACGTTGCCGGCGGGATTTCTGACGAGGTTGAAAGCGGCGTCGAGTGTGTTGGTGGGAGCGACGCCACTCTGCGCGGTCGCGGTGTAGAGGCTGGTGCAGGCGGACGACGAGGCGACGCAGGCATTCAGCATGTTGGCCAGCGAGTTGACCCGCGGTGCAGGCGAGGGGATGGGCGGCTGCAGGGTCGGGA
>CAXTMK010000028.1:0-42120 GCA_964245315.1 uncultured Acidobacteriaceae bacterium
CGAGCACCGTGGCTTCGACGCTTCGTCTCAGTTGTCTTCGCCGCAATAAAAACACTCGGAAGGGCCCATCCTCACAGTCGCGGTAAAACGTTCAGTCCTATTCTAGTGCTTCGATGCAGAAAATCGACTGGCGGCACTCCCTATACTGGGAAGTAGTTCGCCGGTGAGACAGGATTCGTATGCCAGACGTAAGCGATACGCAGCAAAACTCCGCGCGAGTCGATGAAATGTCCGATCGCTACTCGCGGCAGGTGCTATTTCCCGGGATCGGCGCCGAGGGCCAGGCGCGGCTGGCGCAGGCTTGGGTAGCAATCGTGGGCGTTGGCGCGACCGGCGCGGCGGCGGCTTCGCTGCTGGCGCGCGCCGGGGTCGGGCATCTGACCTTGATCGACCGTGACTTCGTCGAGCCGTCGAACCTGCAGCGGCAGGTGCTGTTCGACGAGGCCGACGCGCTAGCCGCTACGCCCAAAGCCGAGGCGGCGCGGGTGAAGATCGCGGCGTTCAACTCGGCGGTGCAGGTCGACGCGCGCATCGCCGACCTGGTGCCGGCGAACATCGCCGAGTTGCTGGGTGAGGCTGATCTGCTGCTCGACTGCACCGACAACTTCGAGACCCGCTACCTGATGAACGACTACGCGGTCCAGCAGGGCAAACCCTGGATTTACGCTGCCGCGATTGGAGCCTATGCCGCAACGATGACGATCCTGCCCGGCCCACGCGAGGACCAGACGGCGTGCCTGGCGTGTCTCTTTCCGGATCCGCCGGCAGGGGCGGTGGAGACGTGCGACACTGCGGGGATTTTGTCCACCGCGGTAAACCTGGCCGCGTCCATCCAGGTGACGGAGGCGCTGAAGCTGTTGACGGGCCAACCACAATTGGTGCGACGGACGCTGATCTCGTTCGATCTGTGGACGAACGAGCGGTCGGAGATTTCGACCGCGAAGCCGAATCCGGCGTGTGCGGTTTGCAAGGGTCGCCGCTTCATCCACCTGCAGGGCTCCGTGCGACCGCATATTACGTTGTGCGGGCGGAATTCAGTGCAGATCCATGAGCATCATCGTCCGCTGGACCTTGCGGCACTGGAGGCACGGCTGCGGCGACAGGTGGACCTCACCGACCTGCGCGCGAATGCCCTGCTGCTGCGTTTCCGTCGCGGGCCACATACCGTGACAGTGTTCCCGGACGGGCGCGCGCTGATCCAGGGCACTACCGACCCGGCGGTGGCGCGGACGCTTTACGCGCGGTTTATTGGGGGCTGAGGAAGACCGAATCCTCGTCTACAAACAACCTTTCGCATCGCTCGCGCTTCCTAGCAGCTTGGAGCAAACCTGCTCATTACAGCATCCAGAGCAGGCTTGCGCACACTGCGGACATTTCCTGTACCCTTTGAAAGGCGACATTTGTGGCAACATCGAGCACTTTACCCTTGCAGGCTCAGCGCGTCCGACCGGCAGCGATAGACCCCCAGCGAGCGCCAATTCTCCTCCAAGGTTCAGCATCCATGACTGCAGAAAAACCGAATCCCGGCTTGTTCAAGCGGAATCCACCCATCGCCGGAGAAGCCGACGCGATCGAAGCGGCCAAGAACGGCGATCCCGACGCATTTTCCAAGCTTTACGCGCTGCATAAGCGCCGCGTCTATACGCTCTGCCTGCGCATGCTGGGCAATGTCTCCGAAGCCGAAGATATGACGCAGGAGGCCTTCCTGCACCTGTTCCGCAAGATCGGCAGCTTCCGCGGCGAGTCGGCGTTCTCCACCTGGCTGCACCGCCTGACCGTGAACCTGGTGCTGATGCACCTGCGCAAGAAGGGCCTGAACCTGGTCTCGCTCGAAGAGACGATCAGCCCGTCGGATGAAGACGCGCCGAAGCGGGACTTCGGCAGCCGCGACCCCATGCTGGCCGGCTCCGTCGATCGCGTGGCGCTCGAGCGTGCGGTGGCTTCGTTGCCGCCGGGCTATCGCATGGTCTTTGTGCTGCACGACGTGGAAGGTTTCGAGCATAACGAGATCGCTACCATGCTTGAATGTTCGACCGGCAACAGTAAATCGCAGCTGCACAAGGCGCGCCTGAAGTTGCGCGACCTGCTTCGCCAGCACGCGCAACTGCCGGCGATGCTAAGCAAGGAGGGCCTGGCATGAGCGATACCCTGAAGACGCAGGAGGCGGTACGCATCAACCCGGACGACATGCACGACCTGTTTCAGGGAACGCCGGACAACTCGGGCGAAGAAGATCCGTTCGCCGAGATGCGCAGCAACCCGAACTACGCCGCGCTGATTAAGGATCTGGAGGAGATTGCGAAGGTGGCTCGCGAGTTGTTTTCGAACTCCGATGAGTCCTCGCCAAGCGACGACCTGTGGAAGAAGATCGAGCTGCAGCTTCCGGAGAAGCCGGACGCGGTTTAGGTCCGGTTACACTCTAAGCAGGGTCTGATTCGAAGCCGAGGTGCGCTTGCGCGGAAAAATTTCTTTTGTTCTATGTGTGGCGGCTGCGGCTTGCACAGGTTCTGTTTTCAGCCAGACACCTGGGGTCGTAGCGGTGCCGACGCCGGTTTCTCCACAGCAGACTCCTGCGATGCCGCCTTACAGCCAGCAGCCGGGCGCACCCTCCGTTGTTGCCCCGCCAACGGTGACCGGAGCGCCGGTCGTCGCGCCCGGCGCCCCCACGCCGTCAACGCCATACGCCGCTCTGCCGCCTTACGCCCGCTATGGCATTCCAGACGAAGACAAGATAAAGCACAGTTACGGATCGACGTACATTCCGGTCGATAGCTGGATTTACGACGCGATGCAGCGGCTTTACTCGCTGGGGTATGCGAACACTACCTTCCTGAGCATGCGGCCGTGGACGCGGCAGAGCGTGCTGCATGTCCTCCAGGAGACGGAAGACGACATCCGCGACTCCAACGACGAAGAGGCGCAGGAGATTTATGCCGCGCTCACAAAGGAACTGGCGCTCGAGGCTCCGAACACCCCCGACGGCGAGCGCGGCCTGATCTACGGCGCCGAGTCGTACTACGCCCGCGCGCTGGGCATCTCCGGGCAGTCGCTGCGCGACAGCTGGCACCTGGGCGAGACGATCAACAACGACTACGGACGGCCCTACCAGCCCGGCTTCAACAGCCTCATCGGCTTTTCGAGCGTCAACGAATACGGGCGCTTTTCGCTGTATGTGCGGGGCGAGTATCAGCATGGCGCGTCGGGCACGGGCTACTCGCAACCGCTGGTCAAGGAGATATTGAACACCGATTTCGTTCCCTATTACCCAGCCATCTATCCGTATAACCCTACCCTTCCGGTCGGCCCCGTAGCGGCTGCGAACCCGTTTCGCCTGCAGGAGGCGGCGCTGTCCTTCCACGTCGCCGGACATGAGATCTCCGGAGGCAAGAGCGATGCGTGGCTTGGACCCGGCTACGGCTCGGCGATGGCGTGGTCGAACAACGCGGAGGACATCTACTCGTTTCGCATCAATCGCGTGGAGCCGCTGCATATTCCGTACCTCTCCGCGCTGCTGGGGCCAATACGCTACGACTTCTTTTACGGCAGCCTGAAGGGACACACCGACCCGAACGACGACTGGACGCACTCCGAGATGTTTTCGTTCAGCCCGACCGCAAACTTCCAATTCGGATTTCAGCGCACGATCGTCTTCGGCGGACACGGCCACGAGCCGGTAACGCTGCACACGTTCCTGAAGGGATTCTTCGACCTGAACGACGTGGACGCAGCGTTGAAGGCGAGCCGCGACGACCCCGGAGCGCGTTTCAGCGCGTTCAATATGTCGTGGCGGCTGCCGTTTCTGCGCAAATACGTCACCTTCATCGCGGACTCGATCACCCATGACGACGTGACGCCGCCCAGCGCGCCGCGCCGCGCCGCCTTCCGCACCGGGCTGTACCTCTCGCAGATACCGGGCGCGCGCAAGGTCGACTTCCGCATCGAAGTCGCGGATACTGATCCCATCACAACGCGCAGCACGCTGGGAGCCTTCGTCTACCAGGAAGGCGTTCAGCGCGAGGCATACACCAACCATGGCGTGATGTTTGGCGACTGGATCGGACGCGAGGGCAAAGGCGGACAAGCCTGGCTGACGTATCACATCTCCGGCAAGGAGTGGGTGCAGCTGGAGGTGCTGGATAAGAAGAACGATAAGGACTTCACTCCGGGCGCCTTCAACGCCACGACCGGCATGTATGCGGGCACAGGCGGAACCACGCAGAATCAGGTCAAGGTATCGGTCGTGAAGCGGCTGATGCACGATAACCTGGAGGTAAACGGGTGGTTCCAGTACGAGCGCTGGGTCGCTCCGGTCTACCTGCCGGGTCCACAGCACGATACCGCGACGGCGCTGCAGCTAACGTTCTTTCCGGGGCTTAAGAGTCGCATCATGCACTAAGCGCAGGCGGCTTCTGAGGTATGATTCTGCCATCCGCATGGGAATTTTTAGCCACCTGTTCTATCCGTGGGGCCTGATCGTACAGGGTCTGGCGATCCTGCACTTCATTCGGCGGCGTCCGGATACCTTCTGGATCTACGTGATCCTGTTCCTGGGACCGCCGGGCGCGGCGATCTACCTGCTGGCCGAAGCGGTGCCGGACTTCGGCCTGCTGAAGACCTCGTTCCAGATGTTTCCGCGGCGCAAGCGCATCCGCGAGCTGGAAGCCGCGGTTCAACAGAACCCTTCTGCCGGAAACTATGAAGAGCTGGGCGATTTGCTAATGGACGACGGTAAAATCGTCCCGGCGCGCGCGGCGTTCGACAAGGCGATTGCGGCGCGATCAGATACGCCGGATGCGTTCTACCGGCGCGGAGTCTGCGCGCTGCAACTGGCCGATGCGGCGGCGGCGCTGTCCGATCTGGAATACGTGGTAAACAAGGATCCGAAGTACGACTTTTATCGTGCGGCCGGTCTGCTGGCGCATGCCTACGCGCTGACCGGCCAGAAGGCGCGGGCGGAGGCGCTGTTTCGCGAGGTGACGGGCATTTCGACGAAATCGGAGAGTTATCTGAATTTTGCCGAGCTGCTGGCGTCGGAAGGGCGCAACGCCGAGGCGAGGGAGTGGGCGCAGAAGGTGCTGGATAAGAAGCCGGCT
Organism: uncultured Acidobacteriaceae bacterium; assembly: GCA_964245315.1. Lineage (GTDB taxonomy): Bacteria > Acidobacteriota > Terriglobia > Terriglobales > Acidobacteriaceae > Edaphobacter. The sequence goes on from CAXTMK010000028.1 coordinate 5,094, forward strand.
ATGCCGGGGTATCTGCGGCGGAGGGAACGGCCCTGGTTTCGTCGGGCGAATGGGATGTTGAAGAGGATTCCGGCGTGAGGCGTGTACACCCCACCTCAAACGGTGAGGCCGTTTGAGATGGGGCACCCGAACGATTGTGGTGGTCCGCCCCATGTCTCAAAAGCGAGACATGGGGCACCCAGATCGGTTATCTTTCAGAGTCGACGCAGGCCTGGAAGTAGGCAAGCGACTTCTTCAAGCCCTCATTGAGCATGATCGTCGGCTTCCAGTCGAGGATGCTCTTGGCCTTGGTCAGGTCGGGGCGGCGGCGCATGGGGTCGTCGACCGGCAGGGGCTTGAAGAGGATCTCTACCTTTGCGCCGGTAACCGCGACGACTTCCTTCGCGCATTCGAGGATGGTCCACTCGATGTCATTGCCGATGTTGACGGGCGTCGATTCCGTCGAGCGCGACAGGGCAAGAATGCCGGCGATGAGGTCGGATACGTAGCAGAACGAGCGCGTCTGCGAGCCGTCGCCGTAGATGGTCAAGGGATTGCCGCGCAACGCCTGCGTCATCAGGTTCGAGATGACGCGGCCGTCGTTCGCCTGCAGGCGCGGGCCGTAAGTGTTGAAGATGCGGACCAGGTGCGTATCGACGCCGTGATAGCGGCGGTAAGCGGTGACGACCGCCTCCGAGAAACGCTTGGCCTCGTCGTAGACGGAGCGCGGGCCGACCGGATTGACGTTGCCCCAGTAGGTTTCCACCTGCGGGTGGACTTCGGGGTCGCCGTAACACTCGGAGGTGGACGCGTGCAGGTAACCGGCGTTGTATTTGCGCGCGATGTCGAGCGTGTTGATGGTCCCGGCCGAGCCGACGAGCAGGGTTTCGATGCCGAGGCGGTGGTAGTCGTCGGGGCTGGCCGGCGAGGCGAAGTTGAAGACGTAATCGACGTGGCCGGGATCGAACGGCTGGCAGATGTCCTGCTCGATCAGCGAGAAGCGCGGCTCGGACTTCAGGTGAGCGACGTTGGCGAGATTGCCGGTGCAGAGGTTGTCGACGCCAAGCACGGTGTTGCCGGAGGCGAGCAGCGCGTCGGTAAGGTGCGAGCCGAGAAAGCCCGCGGCGCCGGTGACCAGCGCGGTTTTGTGCGACATAGGGTGCTCCTAGGCTTTAGCCATCGGACCGCGGGGCGGGTACGCCGCCGGCCGGCCGATGCTGAGGTAGGTAAAGCCATGCTGCTGCATGACCGCCGGCTCGAACATGTTGCGTCCGTCGATGACGATGGGATACTTCAGCACCTGGTTCAGGCGGTGCAGATCGAGATCGGCGAACTCGCTCCAGTCGGTGAGGATGAGCAGCGCGTCGGCCTCGGTTGCAGCCTCATACTCCGAGGCGGCGTAGCTGAGCGTGGCACTGGGCGGAAGAACCTGTTTGGCGCGGTCGATAGCGGCGGGATCGTAGGCGCAGATCGTGCAGCCTTCGGCCAAAAACATCTCGATGAGCTCGACCGCGGGCGACTCGCGGATATCGTCCGTGCCGCCCTTGAATGCCAGGCCCAGTACCGCGAGGCGCTTGCCGCGAAGCGTCCACAGAGCGGAGCGCACCTTGGCGAGGAAGCGATTCTTCTGCGCCACGTTGATCTTCTCAACCTCGGTGAGGAGCGCGAAGTTGATGCCCAGGCCGTCGGCGACGGAGCGGAAGGCGGCTACGTCCTTGGGGAAGCAGGAACCGCCGTAGCCGATGCCGGGGCTGAGGAAGCGATTGCCGATGCGGCGATCGAGGCCCATGCCGCGCGCGACCTGCTCGACGTTGGCGTCGGTGGCCTCGCAGAGGTTGGAGACGGCGTTGATGAAGGAGATTTTGAGCGCGAGGAAGGCGTTGGAGGCGTGCTTGATGATCTCGGACGATTTGGTGGAGGTGTTCAGCAGCGGCGGCGGAGCCTCGACCGAGCATGATCCGGCGATAGCGTCGGCGTGCTTGTAGTACGAGCCGGTGGTGAGGGGCGCGTAGATATCGGCGAGCACCTCGGCGGCGCGCTCGGTGTTGGAGCCGACGACGATGCGGTCGGGATGCAGGAAGTCGGCGACGGCGGTGCCTTCGCGCAGGAACTCGGGGTTGGAGACGACGTCGAACATGTCGCTTTCGACGCCGTTGCGCTCGATGACGCGGCGAATCCACTCGTTGGTGTAGACCGGAACGGTGCTCTTTTCGACGATGACCTTATAGGAGGTAATGTGGCGGGCGATCTCGCTGGCGACGGCCTCGACATAGGAGAGATCGGCGTCGCCGGTTTCGGATTGCGGGGTGCCGACGGCGATAAAGATGGCCTGGCACTCGTTGGTGGCCTCGGCCAGGTCGGTCATGAAGCGGACGCCGGTGTTGAGGTGGCGCTTCAGCAACTCGGGCAGATGCAGCTCGTGGATGAGGGTGTCGCCGCCCTGCAGCGCCTTGACTTTGCGCTCGTCGTTATCGACGCAGATCACGCTGTGGCCCATCTCGGCGAAACAGACCGCGGCTACCAGGCCGACGTAGCCCGATCCGACTACTGCAATTTGCATAGTTTTGCTCATGATTTGACTGACTAAACTCCTGTGATCCGTTCCCCGGGCAGCGACTCAGTGAGGTTGACGTATGGATAAAGTCTACCTCATCCCGCAGGGTCTCGGGCCTTGCCAACGTAAAGGCTCTGCTAGTTTTGAAGGCATGCGCGATGAGATCACGCCGGATCGGCAGCGGGATTGGCTCGAACGCAGACTGCCCGAGCTGTATCTGGCGCTGGCGCTGGCCGTTACGACTCTGCTGTGTTTCGTCACGGCTCCGTTCTTCACGCCGGATGAACCCAACCAGAGTTGCCGCGCCATCTCGCTGAGCCACGGCGAGTGGCTGGCGCATCTGGGTCCGGAGGAGTCGGGCGCGGAGATCGACTCGGGCGCGCTCAGCGCGATGGACGGCATGAACGACGTCCGCATGCAGTGGGAGAAGACCGCCGGAGACTTCCTCAATCGGCGTTACGGTCCCATCGCCTCGGCTCAGGAGCGGGCTCAGCAGCAGGCGCTCGAAGACATCCGCTGGACGCACACCCTGGTCTTCGTTCCATTCGGCAACACGGCGGTCTATCCGCCGCTGCTGTATCTTCCGGCGGCGATCGGGTGGCGCAGCGGCGAGGCGCTGGGGCTGACGATCTTCCAAAGTCTGCGGCTGGCGCGGCTGCTGTGCGCCTGGACCGCCGTGGGACTGGGTTGGCTGGCGCTGCGGCTGTGCAGGTGTTCGCGCTGGATACTGGCAGTGTTTCTGCTGCTGCCGAGCACGTCGTTTCTCAATGCAAGCAGCTCACAGGACGCTGTGCTGCTCGCCGTGGCGGCACTGGTGGCGGCGATGCTGTCGCGCCCCCTGATTGGACGGCGGGAGTTTACGGGGATTGAGCTTGCGGCCACCGCGGGGTTGATCGCCCTGTGCGCTACAGCGCGTCCGCCGTACATGGCGATGGGTTTGCTGGTGTTTTTGCCTGCTGTCGAGCTGGAGTGGAAGAATTGGCGCGGGCTGCTGCCGCCGCTGGGGGCGTTCCTCTGCATCCTGACGCTGTGCGCGCTGTGGAGGTACCTGGTGACGCCGCTGGGGATCGAGTGGTCGGACGAAGCGGACCCGGCTGCGCAGGCGGCCTTTCTGCTGCATCATCCTTTCGCGGCGGGTTGGGCGGTGCTGCACGGGACGGTTCATGCGGCGGGCGATTTCGTGTGGCGGGGACTGTATGTCATTGGCTGGAACGACCTGGTCGCGCCCCGTGTTCCGGGGCTTGCGGCAGCGGTTGGAGTGGCGGGGATTGTGCTGTTTGCGCCCGCTTGTCCGCTGCGGACGTGGCGCGGGTGGACGCTGCTGACCGTGTGCATCGTCAGCGCGCTGCTGGGGATTTCGGCGGCCGAGTACGTCATCTGGACACCGCCGGGGCTGAATACGGTCTACGGCGTGCAACCGCGGTATTGGCTTCCGTTGCTGCCGCTGGCGGCGATGCTGCTGCAGGGACGGATCTTCGCGCCGCGGAGATCGCTCGTGGCAGGAGCGGCGATTTTGCTGGCGCTCGTGGCGTGTACGCTGCCGGGGATGGCGGCGCAGGCGTTTTATCGGGAGAGCGTCGCGCGGGTGCTGCGGCTGAATCTTTGAAGTGGAGGATGAATACTCGTCGGTTCGACCGTACGACCCGGGGCTAAAGCCCCACTATTTCATTGGCTTTATTCGTGGGGCTGAAGCCCCAAGCTAATCCCGAACGGCAACATCGGACTTCTTCAGCAAGCTCTTAGAGTAGACAGTTGGCAGTCCAGAGGTTCGAGTTCAAGAACGGCGGCGCGCTAGAATTTAGTTTATGCCGAAGGAGTTGAAGCACCTGCTGCTGGCCACGACGGAAGATGCGTTCAACCTGAAGGCGTGGAGCGGCATTCCATACTCGCTGCGGATGGCGCTGGAGCGGCAGGTGGAGCGGGTGTCGACGTTCAGGCCGCCGCCGCCGCAGCGCACGCCGATCGACGTGGCCAAACGCGTGCTGTTCGGGGCGAAGAAGTTTCCGCTCTGGATCACCAAGGCGACGTTGAAGCAGAATGCGCAGGCGCTGAAGGCGGAGATCGAACGCACCCGGCCGGATGCGGTGCTGTCGATTTCCAGTCAGTGCGTGGCATATCTGGAAGCGCCTGGCGTACCGGTGTACATGTTTTGCGACGCGCCATACTGGGCGTTTTGCGAGACCTACGCGCAGTGGGAGACGCCGCCGTTGCGCATCCACAAATTTGCCGCCGAGGAGGCGAGGGCCGGGCGCAGGCTGGACGGTCTCTGCTTCGGCTCGGACTGGGCCTGCGGGGAGGCGCGCCGAATGTATGGGCTGAACTCTGATGAAACGCTGCATGTGACGCCGCTGGGCGCGAACTGGGTTCCGGCGCTCTCCCAGGCAGACATCCTTCAGAGAACTGCCGATCGCGTAGAGCGCCTGGCTGCGGGCGAGCTTGAGCTTCTGTACCTGGGCAAGGACTGGGAGCGCAAGGGCGGGCCGCTGGCGGTGGAGGTTGCGGCCGGACTTCGCGCGGCCGGGCACAAGGTTCGGCTGCATGTGGTCGGGTGCCGTCCCGAACTGGGCGACGTGGCGGGTCCCGACGGCTTTGTGACCATGCACGGACCTCTGTACCAGAGCGATCCGGCGCAGAGCGCGGAGTTGGCGGAGCTGTTTTTGCGCTCGCATTTTCTGCTTGTGCCTACGCTGGCGGAGTGCTTCGGCATCGTCTTCGCGGAGGCGCAGGCGTTCGGGCTGCCGCCGATCGCGCGCGCCGTGGATGCGGTTCCTTCCATCGTTCGCGACGGTCGCGCAGGCGACAATACAGGCATGCTTTTCGACCGCTCAGCCCCGGCGGCGGAGTATGTGGCCCGTATTCTCGAGCTGGCGGCAAAACCCGAAGCTTACCGGGAGACCGCGCGGCGGGCACGGGAATGGTTCGAGCAGCGCCTGACCTGGGACCGCACCGCCGAGGGCATCGTGACTGCGATGCGCGAGCAGCTATCATCTGGAAACGTTTGAAAAGACTGCGCCTGAAGAGACGGCCCGAGCGCCGGCGTTTTTACTTCCAACCACCGGTCGCGTAGACTGTAGAGAAATGAATTCGGACAACTCCACGACCGCACCTGGTCAAAGTTCAGGGCTCGGCCAAGTTCCCAGCCCGGCGCAGGCGCAACGTTTCAGCGCTCCGACGACGGACACGAGTCTTTCAGAAGCGTTGATCATGCTGCGGAAACGCAAGCTGATCATCATTCTTTTTGCGCTTCTGGGGATCGCGTATGGCGCCTACAAGGCTTTGACCCGGGTCGCGATGTATGAGGCCTTCGGAGAGATCGAGGTGCGTTCGGGTTCGTCCGACGAGTTCCGCTTGTCGCAGAGTTCGATCTTCGGCGACGATCCGCAGCGCAAGATGATGACGGAACAGGCGATCATCACGAGCAACTCCCTGCTGAGCACGGTGGCGCGGGATTTGAACCTGGCTAACAATCCGGAGTTTACCGGAGCCCGGAACGCGAGGCATCAGAGCATGGACGATCCCGGGGTGCGGCTCTCCGTGGTCGGGCAGTTGCAGGCAGGGTTGAAGGTCGCGCAGGTTCCGAAGACCGATCTCGTGCGGATCAGCTATACGGGACTGTCCCCGAGACTCGCGGCCGATATCGTCAACAAGGTCATTGCCGACTACATCGATCACAGCTTTGAATCGCGCTTCAATGCCTCGCAGCGCGTCTCCAACTGGCTGTCGAGCCAGCTGGACCAGTTGAAAGACCAGGTCGAGTCGGCCCAGTTGCAGATGCTGGACCTGCAGAAGCGGCTGGGCGTGCTGGGCTTCGATTCCACCCACAACCAAATTGCAACCTCGCTGGACGATCTGGCGAAAGCATCGGCCGAGGCCAAACTGCAGCGCATTATGGCGGAGTCGAGATACCGTCTGCTGGCCGGCATGGACCCGAACTCGATCGAGAACTCGCTGGACACGGTTCCGGGCGGCTCGCAGGGTTTGTCGGCTCTCTCCACGCTGCGGACCAACCTGGCCGTGGCGCGAGCGAACTACGCGCAGCTGACCGTGACGAAAGGGCCGAATAATCCCGATGTAAAGTCCGCCAAGGCCAATATCGACAAACTGGCGGAGGAAGCGCACACGGAAGAGAGCCGTCTGCTGACCCAGGCGCAGGGCGCATTCGATCTGGCAAAGTCGAACGAGGCGCAGACGAACGCGGCACTCGACCAGCAGAAGGACGCGGCCTACAAGATGCGCGACGACCTGGTGCTCTACACGATCAAGCAGCGCGAGTTCGAGTCGAACCGCACCCTGTATGAAGGGCTGCAGCAGAAGCTAAAGACGGCGGGCGTGGAAGCCGGCCTGGAATCCACCGAAATCGATCTGATCGATCCGGCCGAGGTGCCTCTGGTCCCGCAGATCAAGTCGCAGGTCACGCTGGTGACGACCTATCTGATGATCGGCCTTGTTGCCGGCCTGGCTTTCGCCTTCATACTGGAATCGCTGGATTCGGGTCTGCGCTCGATCGCGGAGATCGAGAGCGTGACCGAACTGCCGTCGCTTTCGATCGTGCCGAGGGCGAAGCGCGCAACGCCGGATCAACTGGCGTCGATGACGACAGTCGAGCGCAACATTAATGTGCTGACCCAGCCCAAGTCGCAGTTTACCGAGGCGTTCCGTTCGCTGCGAACGGCGCTTCTGCTCTCGTCGACGACCGGCCGGGAACCCAAATATCTGCTGTGCACCAGCGCCACGCCGTCGGAAGGAAAGACGACCGTGGCCAGCAACCTGGCGGTCATCCTGGCGCAGCGCGGCACCAAAGTGCTGCTGATCGACGCCGACCTGCGGCGGCCGAACGTGCACCATCGCTTCGGCCTGAACGGCAAGCTGGGCCTGAGCACGGTGCTGAGCGGACAGACGACGCTCGAAGAATCGGTGCAGGCGGTTGCCGAGGTTCCTGGGCTGGATATCATGGCCAGCGGCCCTGTGCCTCCGTTCCCCACCGAGATGCTGAGCTCGCAGACGATGGTCGACCTGCTGCATCGCGCGGGCGAGCTCTACACCTATGTGGTGCTGGACTCGCCGCCGATCCTGTCGGTGACGGACGGCGTGCTGCTGTCGCGGCAGGTGGATGCGGTCATTTTGGTGGTTCGCCATGGCAAGTCGAGCAAGCACATCGTGCGCCGCGGACGCGATCTGCTGGTGCGCTCGGGCGCTCCGATGGCCGGCATTGTGCTGAACGCCGTCGACCTGAATGCGCCGGAATACTACGGGTACTACGGCTATTCGGGCTACTCCTACAGCAGCCTGGACCCGGCGGGTTGGGATGCGAAAACAGGCGACAAGACCAGCAAGGGCGAGAAGCCCGGCAGAAAGAGAGACGCGTGATGATGCGACCTCTGAGCAACTGGACGTTGGCTCTGGCACTTGCTTTGGCGGCTGCGGATACGATGCAGGCGCAGTTCAGCGGGCCCGCGCTTACCATCACGCCGGATACGAACGCGCAGCAAAGGCCGACGACGGATACGTCGCTGCTGATGCCGAGCCAGCGCGATCCCGTGCTGAATCCCGGCGACCTGCTGACCGTGCGGGTCTTCGGGCAGCTGGACTATGCGCCGCCGGTGCGCGTAAGCGTGGACGGCACCGTGCAGTTGCCGCTGATCGGTCTGGTGAAGATTGCCGGACTGACACCGGGCCTCGCGTCGGACCTGATCGCCAGCCGCCTGTCGTCCGCGGGTATGTTCGTCAATCCGCAGGTCAGCGTCCAGGTGACGGAGACGGCGAGCCAGTTCGTGACCGTGACGGGCGAGATGCACGCCATCGTTCCGGTCTCCGGCGACCGCAAGCTCTTCGACGTGCTGGCCGCAGCGGGTCCGATGCCGGATCGCGCCAGCCATGTCGTTACGATTCTGCGCGAAGGCGTGGATCCGATTGTGGTCGACCTGGGAACCGATCCGTCGAAGAGCGCCAGGGCGGATATCACCGTGCTGCCGGGCGACAAGATCTTAATCTCAAGGGTAGGCGTGGTGTATGTCCTGGGAGCGTTCAAGACACAGGGCGCGATTCCGCTGATACAGAATTCGCCTCTGACGCTGATGCAGGCGACCGCGCTGAGTGGCGGTATCGGCTTTGAAGCGCGCTACCAGGATCTGCGCATCGTCCGCACAGTCGGGCTGACGCGCACCGTGGTGAAGCTGAATGTGAAGCGCGTCATCGACGGGAAGGATCCCGACCCGGTGCTGCTGGCCGACGATATTGTTTTCCTGCCTTCAAGCGACCTGAAGGCGGCGATCAAGTCTGGCGGTATCGCCACGGTGGCGAGCCTTGCGTCGCTTTTGCTGATCGCACTCGAGGCCCACGCCCAGGGCACCCTCTAGTCCGACCGAGCGGACCTCGCGAAGGAGTCAGCCCATGCCATCGAAGGAACCGACACGCGCGGGGAGCAGCGGCAGACGGGTGCGCCTTGCCTACCTGGTGAGCCACCCGATCCAGTATCAGAGTCCGTTGCTGCGCCGGATCGCGCAGGATCCCGAGATTGACCTGACCGTCTTCTTCGGGTCGGACTTCTCCGTACGCGGATACAAGGATGTGGACTTCGGCGTCGAGGTGAAGTGGGATGTGCCGCTGCTCGATGGCTTCCGCCATGAGTTTCTGCCGGCGCTGCGCGATAACGGTACGAACGGCGTCTTCAGCCCCATCAGCCGCGGCATTCTGAGCCGGCTGCGCGGGTTCGATGCGCTGTGGGTGCATGGGTATTCAACGGTGAACCAGATGCACGGCATTCTGGCTGCGAATGCGCTTGGAATCCCGGTGCTGGTGCGGTCGGTTTCGCAGCTGAAGGATCGCCCGCGCGGCCGGTTGAAGCTGGCGGTGAAGGCGGCATTCTTCGCGCTGCTGCGGAGCCTGGTCGACGGCGTGCTGGTTTCGGGGACGCTGAATCGCGACTACTGGCGCTTCTATATGGGTGAAGATTTTCCCCTGTTCCTTCTGCCGTATGCGGTGGATAACGTGTGGTTTCGGCAGCAGTGCGCGCTGGCTTCGACAACGCGCGGAGAGCTGCAGGCCGGGTTGCGCATCGACGCGGGACGGCCCGTGATTTTGTTTGCCTCCAAGCTGCAGACGCGCAAGCTCTGCGGCGACCTGGTCGAGGCTTATGCGCGGTTTCTCGAAGAGGCTGAAGTACAGCCGTATCTGCTGATCGTGGGCGACGGCGAGGAGCGCGCGGCACTGGAGCGGCAGGTTGCGGCGCTGGGTTTGACCAGAGTGCGCTTTTGCGGATTTCGCAACCAGAGCGAGATGCCGCGATATCTCCAAATCGCCGATGTCTTTGTGCTGCCGGCGCGGCACGAACCCTGGGGGCTGATCGTCAATGAGGCGATGAACGCCGGATGCGCCATCATCGTGAGCGACGATGTGGGCGCGCAGCCCGATCTCGTGACTGACGGTGTCGAAGGTTGCGTCTACCCGGTTGGCGATGTGGACGCGCTGACCCATGCGCTGCGTCGCGTGCTGGCGACACCCGGCACCGCCGCCGAGATGGGCGGGCGGGCGCTGAAGCGCGTGAGCCAATGGAGCTTTGAGGCGGATGTTGCCGGGCTGCGGCGGGCGCTCGCGCAGCTGACCCGCAAGCTGCCGCGGGAGGACGCGTAATGCGCATCCTGCAGGTGATCGATACCATGAACCCGAGGTCGGGCGGGCCGTCGGAGTCGGTGCGGGCGCTGCTGCGGTTCGTGCCTGAAGGCTATGAGTGCGAGGTCGTCTGCCTGGACGATCCGGAGTCACCGTTTATCGAGGAACTGGCCCGGGACTCGGGCGCTAAGGTGCATGCGCTCGGCGGTTTGCGACCGGGTTTCGGCTACAGCCCGAAGCTGAAGCCGTGGCTGGAAGCGAATCGCGACCGGTTCGACGGGGCGATGGTGAACGGGCTGTGGCAATACTCCGGGTTTGCGACGTGGCGGGCGTTTCGCGGACGCAAGCCTTACGTGGTGTTCTCGCATGGCATGCTGGACCCATACTTCAAGCGGCGATTCCCGCTGAAGCACATGAAGAAGTGGGTCTACTGGCTGCTGGGCGAGTACTGGGTGCTCCGCGGCGCGCTTCGTGTGCTGTTTACGACCACGGAAGAGAGCAGGCTGGCGGAGCAGAGCTTCTGGCTGCATCGCTGGCGCGGCATGGTGATTCCGTTCGGCACCAATCGTCCGCCGAAGGACGGCGACACGCTGCGGGAAGCGTTCTATGCGGATCATCCGGATATGCGGGGCAGGCGATTCATCCTCTACCTCGGTCGCATCCATCCCAAGAAGGGCTGCGACATGCTGATTAAATCGTTCGTCGGATATGCGGCGCTGGATCCCGAACTGCACCTGGTGATGGCCGGGCCGATATTGGCGACCGATCAGCAGGCCTGGAGCGCGGGCCTGAAAGAGATCGTCGCGCAGGCCGGTTTGACCGACCGCGTGCACTGGCCCGGAATGCTGCATGGCGATGTGAAGTGGGGATCGTTCTTCGCGAGCGAAGTGTTCATCCTGCCCTCGCACCAGGAGAACTTCGGCATGGCGGTCGCCGAAGCCATGGCCTGCGGACGCGCCGTGCTGCTGGCCGATAAGGTAAACATTGCTCCCGAGATCGAAGCGGATGGCGCGGGGTTAATGGAGCCGGACACGCAGGAAGGGACGGATACCCTGCTGCGGAGATGGATCGAGATGCCGGCGCACGAACGCAGGACAATGGAGGCGCAGGCGGTCGCGACCTTCGACGCACGCTATGATATGCGGAAGAACGCGGAGACGATCAACAGAGTGTTTGAGACGGGGGCTTAGTTGGCGAAGCAGGCGCAGTACAACGCGGCGGACCACATCTCTGCCGACACGGCGGCCGACCCGTATCTGCGGCCGGCGTTCTCGCTCGGCAACCGGCTGCGGCGGCTGGTCTGGAACACCTTCTGGCTGCTGTTTTACCGGACTTCACCGCGTCCGTTTCACGCCTGGCGATCGATGATTTTGCGGCTGTTCGGCGCGAAAATGGGCCCGAACTGCCACTTCTATCCGGCGTCGAAGGTGCATTCGCCGTGGAACCTCATCTGCGCGGACCAGGTGACGGCGGGCGATGAGGCGGAGATCTATAACCCGGTGCCGATGCGCTTCGGATCGCACGCAATCATCTCGCAGGGAGCGTATTTATGTGGCGCGACGCACGACTTCGACGACCCCGCGTTTCCGCTGCTGGCGTTCGAGATGGAGTTCGGAGCGTATTGCTGGATCTGCGCGCGAGCCTGCGTGGGGCCGGGCGTGAATGTGGGCGAGGGGGCGGTGCTGGGACTGGCTTCTGTGGCTTCAAGGAACCTGGAACCGTGGACGGTATATGCGGGAGCGCCGGCGGTGCGGGTGAAGGAGCGGAAGCGGCCAGCGTAGGAATTGCGGCTGAACTCAGATGCAGCAGGTGATGCCCGGACTAAGGTCCGGGCCTATCTCAGAAGCAAATTGCGCAATGGCGGCGATGCGGAGAAGTCTACCGCCGCAGCTTCGCCAGTAGATCGGTCGGGTGCACTGGCTTAGCCAGAATCTCGAATTCATGTCCCTGAGCGCGGGCTTTTTCCAGCAGATCGGCCGTGGCGGCCTGGCCGGAGAAGAGCAGAATCTTGCAGTTGGGACGCCTGGCGCGGGTCGCGATGGCGGCCTCGATGCCGGTCATCCCGGTCATGATGACGTCGGAGATGAGCATGTCGGGCTCGAAGGTGTCGAGCGATTCGATGGCTTTCTCGCCGCTGTAGACCGCGCGCGCCTCGAAGCCGGCCTGGTTGAGGATGATGGCGAGCGTGTTCGCGATTACCTGCTCATCGTCGGCGACGAGGACGCGAGGCTTATGCGGCGCGGTCGGTGTTGAATCGGACATGTGCGTGGATCCCCAAGGGCTGATGTTTGATGTAAGAATACGTGCGGCTGCGATCACACTGCTGTAACCGTTTTGCCAGTACGATAATGATACGCTGACCTGAACCCGAATGACGCACGCCACGTGCTCATTCTCATTCAATTCAAGAAGATACTTATGCCCGAACCGATCATACGCGCGGAACGCGTAGAGAAATATTACGCGCAGCCGAGCGAGAACAGAATCCAGGTCATCGCGCCGACCGACCTGTCCATTGTGGCGGGCGAAATCGTCGCGTTGCTGGGCCCGTCGGGCTCGGGCAAATCGACCCTGCTGCGCATGCTGACCGGGCTTTCCACACCCTCGGCCGGTGAGGTGTACTGGCACGGAAAAAAGATTTCCACGACTGAAGTCAACGTGTCGATCGTCTTCCAGAGCTTCGCGCTATTCCCATGGCTGACGGTGCTGGAAAATGTCGAAGCGGTGCTGAAGGCGCGCGGCATGGAGCCGGCGGAACGGCGCAAACGCAGCCTCAAGATGCTGGACACCGTAGGTCTGGACGGATTTCAGGCGGCGTATCCGAAGGAGCTTTCCGGCGGCATGCGGCAGCGCGTCGGCTTCGCGCGGGCGCTCGTGGTCGAGCCGGAAGTCCTGTTCATGGACGAGCCGTTCTCCGCGCTCGACGTGCTGACGGCCGAGAACCTGCGCAGCGAACTGCTGGAGCTGTGGCAGAAGAAGACGATTCCGACACAGGCGATCTTCATCGTCACCCACAACATCGAGGAAGCGGTGCTGCTGGCCGACCGCATCATCGTGCTGGGGCGCAATCCGGGGCGCGTGCGCACCGATTTCAAGGTGACGCTGGCGCATCCGCGCGACCGCAAGGCGACCCCGTTTACGCAGCTGGTCGACTACATCTACAAGGTGCTGACGCAGCCCGACGCGGCGCCTCCGGAGCTTCCGCAAACTCCTGCAAATCGCGCGGCGCAGGCCAGGCAGGCGCACTACCAGATGCTTCCGCATGCGCGTCCGGGCGGCATCGCCGGGCTGCTGGAGATCCTGATCGACCATTACGGCAAGGACGATATTTACCGGCTCGCAAACGATCTCTCGTTCGAGATCGACGACCTGCTGCCGATCGTGGACGCGGCGCGGCTGCTTGGTTTTCTGACCGTGAACGAAGGCGACGCGGAGATAACGCCGGTCGGCACGGAGTACGCGAACTCGGAGATTCTGCACCAGAAGGAGGTCTTTCGCACGGCGGCGACCGAGAACATCCTGCTGCTGCGACAGATCGTGCGTGCGGTCGAGGCCAAGAGCGATGGCAGCGTGCCGGAGGAGTTCTTCCACGACATGCTCGACGAGCAGTTCACCGAGGAAGAGACCATCCGCCAGCTTGAGACGGCGATCAGCTGGGGACGCTATGCGGAGCTGTTCGACTTCGACGCGTCGCGACGCAGGTTCACCAAGCAGGAGCGGCTGAATCAGGAGTTGGGCGAGAGCGAAGAGGCTATGGCCGAAAGTGACGAATAGGAGTGACGAGTGATGCGTTTTCCGCATAGCTTCTCGAACGTCGCCGGGCGCGAGACGCTCGCGCGGTCGCAGGTGTTCAAACGCAGTTGGCCGTTTTTCCTCGACCTCTGCGTCGCGGCGATCGGCCTGGCGTGCTTCTATGCCGTGGTGCGGATCGCGATGTTCTGGGCCGGGCCGGCGGAGACCGAGGTGACGGTCTCGCTGAGCCCGCGCGCGCTGCCGCAGTACGCGTTCTACTCCATCGTGCGCATCTTTTTCGCTTATATTCTCAGCCTGATCTTCGCCATCAGCTACGGCTATACGGCGGCTTACAACAAGCGCGTCGAGCCGCTCATGATCGCGGGGCTCGACATCATGCAGTCGATCCCGGTGCTGAGCTTTCTGCCTCCGGTTATGCTGGCGATGATCGGGCTGTTCCCTACCCGGCGCCTCGGCGTGGAGTTCGGCGCGATCATCCTGATCTTTACCGGCGCGGTGTGGAACATGGCGTTCAGCTTCTACTCGTCGCTGAAGAGCATTCCGCGCGAGCTGTCGGAGGCGACCGATATCTACCGCTACTCGCGCGTGCAAAGACTGGTGCAGCTGGAGCTGCCCTATGCGGCGATCGGCTTGGTGTGGAACTCGATTATGTCGGTGGCGGGCGGATGGTTTTTCCTGATGGCCTGCGAGATGTTCCACTTCGGCTCGCGCGACTTTCGCCTGCCGGGCTTGGGATCGTACCTGCAAACGGCAGCCGACGCGGGCAATGGACGCGCCATTTTGTATGGGCTGGCTGTGATGATCGCGATCATCGTGGCGACCGACCAGCTGGTGTGGCGGCCACTGATTTTGTGGAGCGACAAGTTCAAGTTCGAGCAGGTGGAGAGCTCGCAGCGGGTGCACTCGCCGGTGCTGCACCTGCTGACGCACTCGATGGGGCTCCAGTCGGTGCTGCGGCACACGACCGCCCCGCTGGGCGAGAAGCTGTATGCGTTGCTGGCCAAGCGGCGAGCCGGGCGCATCGAGCGTCTGGCCGCGCAGCCGGCGAAGGCGGGGATGCTCGGCCTGACGCTGCAATGGGCGGTGATGGTAGCTGCGCTGGCGGCGGTGTTGTTCGCGGCGGAGCGAGCCATCGTGCTGCTGCGTCCGGTGAATGGCGCGCAGTATCTGGAGCTGCTGAAGGGCGCGCTGGCAACGTTTCTGCGGGTCAACTTCTCGCTGGCCCTGGCAGCCGGGTGGACGATTCCCGTGGGCGTCGCCATCGGCTTTCACCCGCGGCTGGCGCGGCTGGCGCAGCCGCTGGCGCAGATCGCGGCTTCGGTGCCGGCGACGGCGCTGTTCCCGGTCATCCTGCTGGCGCTGGTGCGGCTGGGCGGCGGGCTGGGTATTGGGTCGATTGCGCTGATGCTGCTGGGCACGCAGTGGTACATTCTGTTCAACGTGATCGCCGGCGCGATGGCGATTCCGACCGACCTGAAAGAGGTCGCGACGCTCTTCGGCTTCAGTCGCCTGGAGCGCTGGAAGACGGTCATTCTGCCGGGGATTTTTCCGTTCCTGATTACGGGGATGGTGACGGCTTCGGGCGGCGCGTGGAACGCCAGCATCATCGCGGAATACTTCCGGCTGAACAACCAGACGCTGACGACGGTAGGGCTGGGAGCGCAGATCAGCTCGGCGACCGAGACGGGGCAGTTTCCAATCCTGCTGCTGGGGACGATCCTGATCTCGCTGATGGTGGTGACGACAAATAGGCTGGTTTGGCGGCCGCTTTACCGGCTGGCGGAGACAAGGTACAAGCTGGGATAGGCAGAGGGAAGGGACGCGTGGTGGTCACTACTGTCGGCTGAGAGTTTCGGTTGTCGCTGCATGAGCGAATTGGCCTGTTATCAAGAACTGAGCAAGGGGGTCATGCTACAGCACCATAAAGATGTCATCTCGCGGGACATTCGCGGCTGATTCCCTCAGGGCACTTCAACTATGTCCGCGTATTCCTGCACGATGGAAGTTGCCATTCGGACGTGCTCCTCGGCAACTACCGGCTCTCGAAATCTGTGTTGCGCGGACGGGTGAGTTCGACGGTGGCGGCGACTTTCGGGGTCATAACCGCGTACCATCAAACATTTGTGATCGTTCAAAACAGGTAGAAGTGCTCGCTTTGCTCTGCGGAGCCGTAGCGAATCGTCTGGAGAAAGAAGTCGCGAATGGCGTCGCGCTTGGCATCTTCCCATGTGTCGAAAAGAGTAGGGGCCACCACGAAGTTCTCGGCATGCAGCAGGAGCAAACGGGAGATTAGGTATTTCTGGTAATCACCGGAGGTTGTGAGGATTTCGTGGATATACTCACGCACTGGCTCGGCGTCTCCATCCGTAAAGCTGAAGACTGCGACGGTCTCATCGCGGGAGATGGGAAAAATATTGAGCGCAATCCGCGGCGGCTCGTCTTGATAGCGACGGGTATCGAGATCGAAGAAGACGCTGGCGGCAATTGCCGGAGCCTGGTGAGCGACCCGGACAATCTCGTGTTTTAGGGTCGTGAAGTTTTGATCCACAAACGCCACATCAAGGCTGGTCTTATATACGAAGGTCGAGTGGGCAGTTATCATGTGTTCGACTGCCATCATTCCGGCTGCCTCCGGTTCGTTGCCGTTGTCAATGCCGGCTTCGACGCGCTGCTGGTACATGGACTGTGTGCGTACCGAGGCTTCCATCAACTGATGCAGTTCCCGTGCAACTGCACGATAGGCGTAGAGAAAAAGCTGTTCCGAACTGCCCTGATCGACCGGATTCGTATCGATCGGCAGAAAGAGCGCACTATCATGCTCCGAGCAGAAGCCTTCGAATGTCGTAGCAAGATTTCGGCCGATATCGCCCCAAATCAACTCGACCCGATCTGTATTACGCCGATTCGGAGTGAGCGATTTTACATGTCCATTTCGATGGAGCAGATCCATCACCCTCCCGTTCTGGACCGAGTGGGCGCGAATTGCCGTATTTGTGCAGCTCAGAGTAGGTTCCAAGCAGCGGTTGATACGCACCCCGAGAGAGGAGAACAACATCTTCTTTGCAAGATTGGGATTCAACGGAACCATGACTCATTTTAGGTCGATGGCGCGTGTCGCCGCACATTCCACGCCCGGCGTTCCGCACGGTGCGGTTACGCACTCCTGATTAAAAGCTGCATTTCTGGTCGGACGGTAATCATACGGGTGCCATCATTCCTCTTACCATCCGCGGTAAAGGGATTGTGGTTTGCGAATCTCCCGGAGGCGTTGACACATGCATTATAGCCGATGCGCTCACGGAGTTACTGGTGCGGTGAAGTCGTCTTCGTTACAACCCTTATTGAAACCGCCTCAATCAGTCGGCGGGGATAGGGAACGCTTCTTCCTATCCGGCGTTGCCTGAAAGGGATTCGCCGCGGCGGGCGGTGACGCGATCTTCGCGGGCATCACCTTTACTTGAGTGATCAGATCGAGCCGACCAGTGAACTGATCAGCTTGATGGTGCTGAAGCGCGCAATCTTACTCTTCAGCAGGTTGCTCACGTCCGGCTGATGCCCTTTCAGCAGTGTGACGAGTCTAGCCTTTGTCCGGCCGCGCCGATCGATGTGCTGGATGAGTGCCCGCCAGATATCGGCCTTGATCTTGGCGTATTGCGTCTCTTCGGACGAAAAACCCAGATCGTCGAAGATGTCGCCCTTGGTCATATGGCCGGGCTCATTGTTTGGGTTGCGATCTTCATTTCTCCGCTTCTCCTGCAGGCGACGCGTCCTGCATGGATGTTAGCCTAAGACCATGAAATTCGGCGTCCTCGTCTTCCCTGGTTCCAACTGCGATCACGATACCTATAACGTCGCCACTGCCGTGCTGGGCGCGAAAGCCACCATGCTGTGGCATGCGTCGACCGACCTCGAAGGATGCGACGCGATCCTCGTTCCCGGCGGCTTTGCCTATGGCGACTATCTGCGCACCGGCGCCATCGCAAAGTTCGCTCCGATTATGCAGCCGGTGAAGAAGTTCGCCGACGGCGGCGGGCTGGTGCTGGGAATTTGCAACGGCTTCCAGATTCTCGCTGAAGCAGGGCTGCTGCCCGGCGCGCTGATGCGCAACGCCGGCCTGAACTATCTGTGCAAGCAGGTGCATCTGCGCACCGAGACGGCCGATTCGCCGTTTACGCATGGCTTCGCCAAAGGTGAGGTGTTGAAGATGCCCGTTGGCCACATGGAGGGCAACTACTTCTGCGATGCCGAGACGCTCGCGGAGTTGAACCGGCAGGATCGCGTGGCGTTTCGCTATGCCGGCTTCGACGGGTCGGTGGACGACCAGCACAATGCCAACGGTTCGCTCGAAAACATCGCTGGCGTGCTGAGCGAAGGGCGCAATGTGCTGGGCATGATGCCGCATCCGGACCGGTCGAGCGAGTCGCTGCTGGGGTCGGCGGATGGGTTGCGGCTGTTCCGCGCTATGGCGGAGTCGATGGCCGGCGCGGCTCGATAACCCTGCAGGTGGTAAGCTTGCGTTGCGCATGGTAGACATACATCATCATCTTCTGTGGGGCCTGGACGACGGCGCGAAGGACTTCGAGACGTCGCTGGGCATGGCGAAGGCCTCGGCCGCCGATGGCGTGACGCACATCGTCTGCACGCCGCACGCCAACGGCACCTATAGCTACCAGCCCGAGGTGAACGCCGCCAAGGTGGCGGAGTTGCAGGCAAAGCTCGACGCCGAGGGCGTGCCGCTGAAGGTAGGGCTGGGCTGCGACTTCCACCTTTCGTACGACAACATCGTCGACGCCAAGGCGAACCCGGGACGCTTCAGCGTCAACGGCCTGGGCTACCTGATGGTCGAGATTCCGGACTACGGCGTGCCGCGCGGACTGACCGAGACTTTTTACGAACTACAGCTGGTGGGGCTAACGCCGATCCTGACGCATCCGGAGCGCAACCCGACGCTGCAGAACGACCACTCACGTCTGGCGGAGTGGATGCGGGGCGGTGTGCTGGTGCAGGTGACCGGCGACTCCGTGACCGGCAGAATGGGCAAGACGGCGCAGAAGATGGCGCATGAACTGCTGGCCAAGCGCTGGGTGCATTTCCTGGCCACGGACGCGCATAACCTGAGTTCACGGCCGCCGCGTTTGAGCGAGGCTCGGGATCTTGTGGCGAAGAAGTATGGAGCGGATTATGCCGAGAGCCTGGTGACTACGAATCCCACGGCGGTGTTCAACGGCAAGGGTTTCGAAGCGGTAGAAGAGCCGATTGAGTTGTATGAGCAGTTCAAGGAGAAGAGCTGGTTTCGGCGATTGCTGGATCGGGATTAGAAGACCGATAGGTCGGGCCTCCAGCCCTTTGTCACGCTCACACCCATAACCTGGGGCTGCGCCCCAGGCTGTTATAGAACGGGCCTTTGGCCCTCAAGACAAAGCAGATCCCTTCGGGATGACAAACAAATTACAGGCCGAGACCGCCGTCGACGGCCAGCAACTGGCCAGTAATGAAGTGGGGCGCGGTTGCGAAGAACAGCACCGCGGCGGCGACATCGGCCGACGTTCCGTTGCGCTTCATCGGGGTCCGGTCGGCGAACTCCTGGTAAGCTGCGCCGACCTCGCCCTGCACGATCATGCCGGGCGCGATGCAGTTCACGCTGATCTCCGGAGCCCAGCCCTTGGCCATCGTCTTCGAGAGCATGTGCAGCGCGGCCTTGGAGGTGCAATAGTGCGCGTGCGTTGCCCAGGGGTGGATTCCGCCCAGCGAGCCGATGTTGACGATGCGTCCGCCGCTGGCCTTTAACGCGGCGTGCGCGGCCCTGGCGACCAGGAACGGGCCGCGGGTGTTGGTGTCGAACATGGCGTCCCACTGCTCGACCGAGATCTTTTCGAGGGCAACCGTCTCAAACGCGCCGGCGTTGTTGATGAGCAGATCGAGCTTGCCGAATTCCGCTATGGCCGAGTCGACCGCCGCGACGATGCTTCCTTCGTCCCGCACATCGCACGCGAGCGCGATCGCACGGACGCCCAGGTCGCGCAGGTCGGTGACCGTCTGCGCGGCTTCGGCATCGGAGCCGCGATACGTGATGGCAACATCGGCGCCGGCCTCGGCCAGCGCAAGCGCGATGGCGCGGCCGATGCGTTTGGCGGCACCAGTCACGAGCGCCGATTTACCGGCGAGAGGTTTTGTTAAGTTATGCAAGTCGGCTCATCTTCGCGCGGTGCGAGAACATATCCCAGGGGCTAAAGCCCGGTTCTTCCTTGTCCCAAATGCCCGGACTCAAGTCCGGGCTTATCCAAAAGCAAAACAAGAACTAGAGTGGGGGCGGCGTCTGAGCAGGCGGAGTCGAGTTAGGCTGCTTCGGGGCGGTTGCGGGATCGAGCGGATACTGGCTATCTGGATGCAAGTTGGGCGGGTTCGTCTGCACCGGAGTTCCGGGCTTGCCCTTCGGCGTTGCCGGCGGCGTGTAGTTCACCGCGCCGGGCGCGAGGGCCGTGGGGTCGCTGGTATTGTTGGTCGGCTGCGGCGTCTGGATTACTGACGGAGTGCTGGGCTTATTGGGTTCCTGTACGCCGACCGGGCGCGCCGCCGCCTGGCCGCGGGTGTCGATGTAGGTGGAGATCTGGGCGCGCGGCCTGATCATCCGCACCTCGATGGCGCGCGAGGGCTCGGCGACCAGATAGTTGCCGGCGAAGGTGGCGAAGCCGTCGGCGATGACCTGCACGTCGACGCTTGAGCCGGTCGGGACGACGTCGATGTTGGCCTTACCCTCGGCGTTGGTCTTGACCTCGAGGTTGCCCTCGTCCTTGCCGTCTTTTGTGGAGTGGAAGACGACGGCGGCGTTGGCGACGGGCTTCTGGTTCGAATCCTTGAGCACCAGCACCTCGATGTGCGAGGTCTCGGGCGGAGCCTTGTACTTGCGACCGCGGGGATCCTGCGCGGAGGCCGACACGGAGGCAGCAAGCGTTAGGAGGAGGCCGGAATAGACAGTGCGACGCGTCAACATAAGTGAATTCTACTCCGCTTTATGTGCTCTGACGATGGGAGTGCGGGTGCCAGAAAAGAGGTTCTCCCGTGGGATGCCAGACAGATTCCAGCTATGGGCGGAACTTGCGCGTGATTCACTCATATTTCATCACGGAAGGGTTGACACGGGCAGAATGCGGGCTTATTGTTAGCAATCGAAGGGTGCGACTGCTAACGGCAGGAATGGCGCCCGATCCGTACCAATCTCAAAGGAGATGTAAGTTATGGCAACAACGAAGTTTACTCCGCTACACGACCGCATTGTGGTTCGCCGGACCGAAGAGGGCGAGACGATGCGCGGCGGCATCATCATCCCCGATTCCGCCAAAGAGAAGCCGCAGCAGGGAGAAGTGATCAGCGTCGGCAAAGGTAAGTCGAACGATAAGGGCGAGGTCTTCCCACTGGATGTGAAGGCCGGCGACACGATCCTGTTCGGCAAGTATTCGGGCACCGAAATCAAGCTGGATGGCGAAGAGTTGCTGATCATGCGCGAAGAGGAAGTTCTGGGCATCGTCTCGAAGTAAGCGGCGAACCAAAGGCAAACGCAGATTCCCTTCGGGAATGACAAAACAAGAAGAGATTACAGACTTTAGGAGCAAGCATCATGGCAAAAATGATTCTGCACGGAGAAGATTCCCGCCAGGCGATCCTGCGCGGTGTCAATATTCTGGCCAATGCGGTCAAGGTGACGCTGGGTCCCAAGGGCCGCAACGTCGTGATCGAGAAGAAGTTCGGTTCGCCGACGATCACCAAGGACGGCGTCACCGTCGCCAAGGAGATCGAGCTGCAGGACGCGCTTGAGAACATGGGCGCGCAGATGGTGCGCGAGGTTGCGTCGAAGACCAGCGACGTCGCCGGCGACGGCACCACCACCGCGACCGTTCTGGCGCAGGCGATCTACCGCGAGGGCGTGAAGACGGTTGCCGCGGGCGCGAACCCGATGGCGCTGAAGCGCGGCATCGACAAGGCGGTTGAGGCCATCATCGGCAAGCGCGACGAGCACGGCGCGGTTGTCGGCGGCGCACTGGCTGAGTTCTCGAAGCCGGTATCGGGCGACATGATCGCGCAGGTCGGAACCATTTCGGCCAACTCGGACGCGCAGATCGGTACCATCATCGCGGCGGCCATGAACAAGGTCGGCAAGGACGGCGTCATCACGGTGGAAGAGTCGCGCACGATGGAGACGCAGCTGGATGTGGTCGAGGGTATGCAGTTCGACCGCGGTTACCTGTCGCCTTACTTCGTGACCGATGCGGAGCGGATGGAAGTGGCGCTCGAGAACCCCTACGTCCTGATCTACGAGAAGAAGATCTCGTCGATGAAGGACCTGCTGCCGCTGCTGGAGCAGATTGCGCGCACGGCCAAGCCGCTGGTCATCATCGCGGAAGATGTCGACGGTGAGGCTCTGGCTACGCTGGTCGTCAACAAGCTGCGCGGCACGCTGAATGTGGCTGCGGTGAAGGCTCCGGGCTTCGGCGATCGTCGCAAGGCGATGCTTGAAGACATCGCGACGCTGACCGGCGGCAAGGCCATCACCGAGGACCTGGGCATCAAGCTCGAGGGCGTGAAGCTCGAGGACCTGGGCACGGCCAAGCGCATCACGATCGACAAGGACAACACCACGATCGTGGACGGCGGCGGCGAGGGCTCGAAGATCGAGGGACGCGTGAAGGAGATTCGCGCCCAGATCGACAAGACCACGTCGGACTACGATCGCGAAAAGCTGCAGGAGCGTCTGGCCAAGCTGGTGGGCGGCGTTGCGGTCATCAAGGTAGGCGCGGCGACCGAGACCGAGATGAAGGAGAAGAAGGCTCGCGTCGAGGATGCCATGCATGCCACGCGCGCGGCGGTCGAGGAAGGCATCGTCCCCGGCGGCGGTGTTGCGCTGATCCGTTGCTCGACCGCGGTCGATGCTCTGATCAAGACGCTCGAAGGCGACGAGAAGATCGGCGCCAGCATCATCCGTCGCGCGATCGAAGAGCCGCTGCGCATGATCGTCTCGAACGCGGGCGAAGAGGGCGCGGTCGTGATCGGCAAGATCCACGAGTCGAAGGATTCGAACTTCGGCTACAACGCGGGCACGGGCGTGTACGAGGATCTGGTGACGGCCGGCGTCATCGACCCGACCAAGGTAACGCGGACGGCGCTGCAGAACGCGGCGTCGATCAGCGGCCTGATGCTGACCACCGAAGCCATGATCTCCGAGATTCCGGAGAAGAAGGAAGCGGCAGGCGGCGGACACTCGCACGGCGGCGGCGGTATGGAAGGCATGTACTAAGGCTTCCGCACTACCGTTGTACCGCAAAGCCCCGAGTAAAAAACTCGGGGCTTTGTTGTTTTCGCGCTTCCACGCATGCAAGTGCGCTACTGTGTAATGGAGTGCGCCGACTTCTCTCCATTGCGATGTTGCTATTGCTGACGCTTCCCCTGGTTGCGCCGGCGCTTGGCCAGACTGCGCAGCAGCGTCTGCTGCTGTGCTGCCGCAAGGGTGGCGCGCACCATTGCATGAGCGTCATGCTGCCCGGCGATGCGCCCGTGCTGCGGGAGCACTGCCCGGCGTTCCCGAAGGCTCCGGTGGCGAGCCATGCCGGCGGATGGATGGTTGGCGTCACAGTGGCTTCCGGCCGCGGCGAGGCCGTTGAAGCGCTGAAGGCCCGGCAGGTTGAGGCCGGATATCGCATCTCGTTCCATCGGTCGCGGCAGAAGCGCGGACCGCCCGCAATTCGTCCCTCCTAGCTCACTCTTTTCCAGACTGATTAAGAGCCACGCAGATCAGGGTCCCCGCGCGAGACCCATCTGCCCTGTCCCCAGGAGGACGAACTTGCCCCGTTATCTATCCGCCATCATCGTGGCTTCTTTGCTGTCGTTCAGCGGAGCCTTCGCCCAGGAAACCATCTCCAATGCCTCGCTCACCGGACGCGTCAACGACAGCAGCGGCGCATTCATTCCCAGGGTCCGGGTCTCGGTCCGCAACCTTGACACGCAGGTTGTGACGTCCGCCGCTACCGACTCAGGCGGCCGCTTCCGCTTTCCCTATCTGCAGGTTGGCCAGTACGAAGTGTTGGTGCACGAACAGGGCTTCGCCGATGCCAGGCGCTCCGTGACGCTGACGATCGGCGCCGCGTTCGACCTGCCGGTTACGCTGTCCGTGGGCGCGGCCGAAGCCGTCACCGTAACCTCCACGCCGCCGGTGCTCGAAGCCGACCGCAGTCAGATCGCCGAGACCATCTCGCAGAACGAAGTCGCCAACCTGCCGTTCAACGGGCGCAACTTTCTCGACCTCGCTCTGCTTATCCCGGGTGTTTCGCCGACAAATACCGCGGCGAACCAGCTCTACGCCGAGACCTCCGCCGTGCCCGGCCAAGGCATCTCGGTCAGCAGCCAGCACAACTTCTCGAACTCCTTTCTCGTGGATGGGCTCTCCGCCAACGACGACGCCGCCGGCCTGGTCCAGACCGACTTCGGCCTCAATACGATCAGCCAGATGCAGGTCGTCACCTCGGGCGGGCATGCTGAGTTCGGCCGCGCCCTGGGCGGCTACATCAACTTCGTGTCGAAGTCGGGCGGCAACCGCATGCACGGCGACGTGTACGGGTATCTCCGCGACAAGCACCTGA
Source organism: uncultured Acidobacteriaceae bacterium (assembly GCA_964245315.1). Taxonomy (GTDB): domain Bacteria; phylum Acidobacteriota; class Terriglobia; order Terriglobales; family Acidobacteriaceae; genus Edaphobacter. Next base: position 29,616 of record CAXTMK010000028.1, read on the forward strand.
ACGCAAGCAACGCCTACACCCATCTGCTGCAGCCCTACACGCAGACCCAGTCCGGAGTCTCTTTGAGCGGCCCGCTCCGGAAGGACCGCACCTTCTACTTCGGTAACTTCGAATACCGTCAGCTGAACCAGACCGCACCCATCAGCATTCTGGCCAGCAGTGCCGCGCAGATCGACCCCGTGCTTACCGCCGACGGATACAGCGGCCCGTTGCTGACGATCAGCCCAACCAACATCACCATCTTCGAGAATCCCGTGCGTTCGGATAACTTCTTCCTGAAGGTCGATCACCAGGCCGGCAGCAAGGACCAGCTCAGCGCGCGCTACAGCCTCTACCACGTCTCCAGCATCAACTCGCGCGGAGCGGGCGGCACCACCTACACCTCCGCCGGAGCGAACCTTCAGGATCTCGACCAGACGGTCGCGGTGAGCAACATCTACACCATCAACTCGCGCACGGTGAACGAGACTCGCGGCCAGTTCACCAACAGCAACCTGCTGGCGCCGGTCGTCGATCCCGTTGGCCCGGCGGTCAGCATCACCGGCGTGGCTTCCTTTGGAACGCTCTCCGGGTCTCCGACCGGGCGTTATGACCGCCTCTACGAGGTCGTCGACAACATCTCTCACCAGATGGGTCCGCACGCGCTGCGCTTCGGAGCGGACTTCCTCTTCAACGACCTGACGATCACCTTCCCGATGTCCAACCGCGGCAGCTACGCGTTCTCGTCGCTGGCCAACTTCCTGGCAGGCAAGTACAGCACCTTCACCCAGGTCTTCGGCAACTTCGTGGTTCCGCAGACCAACCCCAACTCCGGCATGTACGCGCAGGATGAGTGGAAGGCAAGCCCGAAACTTACCATCAACGCGGGCGTACGCTACGACTTGCAGTGGCTGAAGAGCATCTCGCTCGACACGCGCAACGTCTCGCCGCGCATCGGCTTCGCCTGGGCTCCCTTCCAGAATCGCGCCACCGTCGTTCGTGGCAGCTTCGGGCTGTTCTACGATCGCGTGCCGCTGCGCGCGCTCTCAAACGCGCTGGAGTCGGACGGCAACGGGACGGCGATCACGGCCAGCACGCTCGCAACGTTGTCGCTCGCGTACGGGCAGACGGGCGCGCCGGTGTTTCCGAACATCGTGACCGGCTACAGCGCACTTACGCTGCCGCCCACGCTCCGCCTGAGCCTCAGCACCATGGACCCGCACATGAAGAACGCCTATGCGGAACAGACGAGCCTGGAGGTGGACCAGCAGATCACCCCGACAAGCAATCTCGCCATCGCCTACCAGCACCTTCGTGGGCTGGACATCCTGATCGACGTGAACCTGAACACGCCTACCTGCACCTCGGCGACGGACCCTGTCAACCTCTGCCGGCCAAACCCCAACTACGCCAACAACAAGCAGTATTACCCGGGCGCGGACTCCTGGTACGACGCGCTCACAGTCTCCTACGTGCAGCGCCCAATTCGCTACGGCAGCTTTCGTCTCTCGTACACCTGGTCCAGGGCGATCGACGACGTCAGCGAGTTCTTCTTCTCCTCGCCCGTCAACAACTACGACATCGGCGAGGATCGCAGCCTTTCTGACGACAACCAGAAGCACCGGGTAGTGGTCGATGGAACACTGCATACATCGCTCGAACCCGCCAACAGCTTCGCCGGCAAGTTGACCCACGGATTCCAGCTCAACAGCACGCTCACGTACTACTCGGCGTTTCCGTTCAATATCACGAGCGGAGCCTCCGCCGGTACCACGGCAAATATTCAGCAAACCACCCTGCGTCCCTGCCTTCCCGGCCAGGCCTCCGGCTGCGCGCTCGCGCTTCCTGGCACCATGATCGGCCGCAACGCCGGGCAGGGATTTCCCAGCTTCAACATCAATACCCGGCTCTCGCGCACCTTCCACGTCAACGAGAAGTTCAGCCTGCAAGGTATCGCCGAAGCCTTCAACGTGGTGAATACCCGCAACGACCTGTTCCCCACCGGCAACTTCGGCACGGGAGCGTATCCCTCGCAACCGAACGCTAACGGCCTGTTCGGAACCCCGACCGCGGCCGCCGACCCGCGCAGCATCGAGTTTGCGGCGAAGCTGAGCTTCTAACTCACCCAAACGGAGCCTGGTTTACGTCTTCCCAAAACACGCCTGCCCCGCAACCCTCTGCAAGCTAACCTAAAATCGACAAGGAGATTCGTCATGTTTGAGCTTCGTCCTGCTGCCGCAGCCTTCGCCTTCATTCTCGCCGCCACGCCGGCGTTTGCGCACTCGCATCCGGTCACGATGCTGCCGGCGAAGGACTCGACCGTCAGCGCGCCCACGGAGTTGTCCGTCGTGTTTTCAGAGGATCTCGATGCAAAGGGCAGTTCGCTGAAGCTGGAGAATAGCAGCGGCGAGATAGTGAGCAAAGATGCTTCAATGCTCGATCCCGCGCATGCGAAGCACATGACGCTGAAGCTGCCTAAGCTGGCGCCGGGAGTTTATACGGTGGCCTGGATTACGCTGTCGACCGATGGACACCGGCTTATGGGCAGGTATGGGTTCACGGTTAAATAGGAAACCCACCTCAAACGATGGACCGTCTGAGATGGGTCGCCCCAGGCGTCGGCTTATTGGGCAACTGCTACTTCGACGTTGCCAGGACGGACTTCATCCGGATGACGTAGCTTCAGCTTAGGGGTTGACGTAGTCATCTTCAGGCGCAGCAGGTGGTCGCGGCCTCCGCCGCCCGCCGGGGCGTTGAAGGTGGCGACGTAGGTCTCGGCGATGGCGTGCGTGAACTGCTTAAGGAACGGCGCCAGCGAGACGGGATTGCCGGTACCTTCTAAGTATTCGTCTCCACCGGTCGAGTCGGCTACCTGCTGTAGATAGCTCTGGCCGCTGAACGAGGGCGAACCGCCGGGGCGGAAACCCGCGTCGCGATAGTAGATGGAGTAGACCGCAACGCCGGCGCGCTGCGCATCGGAGATTGCGTTCGCGACGTAGGGGCTGTCCTGGTTCATGATGGAGGTCGAGCCGTTGTAGGGGTCGACTCCGTTGGTCAGCATCATGACGAAGCGGGCCTTGTGCGAGTCGCCTTCACCGTCAGAACCGGGCCACCGCTTCACAAAATCCGAGAGGCAGAAGTAGGGGCTTGCCGATTGGCCGGGAATGCCGGTAGGAATGCGGATTTGTTCGGCTGCGGAGGCGTGATCGGTCGAAAACGGGCTGACAACCTCCACGCGACCGTTGGTCATGTAGCCGACCAGAAGCTCGGTGCCGGAGGGCAGCGATGTGGCGAATGCGCGCAGATCCTCCAGCTGGATGCCGGCCGAGCGGCTGAGGCCGTCGTCGATCAGCAGGGCGATCTGGACGTTGGCGGGCTGGATCGGCACGAGCGAGATCAGCGGCTCCGACTTCGAGTTGACCTGCAGGTTGATGGTCGTCGGCGACGGCACGACATCGGCTTTGGAGTCGGCGTGAACGAGGGCTTGCGTCTTCAGATTGCCTTCGCCGTCCTGTGCGACCGCGGCCATGCTGGCAAGAGCGAATGTGCTGAGTATAGCGATTTTTAGGGGAGTCATCATAGGTCACCTTCACACTGTTAGATGTGTCTTTCGGCTGCGAAGGTTCACTCACGGCCCAGCCTAACGCGCAGGCCGACACGGATGACGAACGGCGTCGAGAGATAGCCGAGGGGCGCGATGTGGCGCTGGTCGAGCAGGTTGTCGAGCTGGGTGAAGAAGACGACGGCGTGGGTGACGTTGTAGGTAAAGTGGGCGTCGACCGAGGCGTAGCCGGGCAAGAGATTGCGGTTCGGCAGCAGCAGGGTTGGATTCAGGAGCAGACCGGTGGTGCCGTCGGAGCGCCCGGCGAAGGTGGCCTCGAGGCTCACCGCGAAGGCTTGCGCGGTGTACTCCGCTGCCGCGAAGCCGGTATTCGGCGGACGATTGAAGGGCCGCGCGCCGGCCAGCGCAGTTGACGCGCCGATCGCGATACCGGGGAGGTTGGGATTGCTGGCTGCGGATGCGGCGGAGCGCTCCACCAGCGCGGCAAGGTAGGTGTAGGCGCCCTGGATGAGGAAGCGCGACGTGGGTTGGTAGCGCAGTTCGGATTCCAGCCCCTGAGTGCGATACGCGAGGGCATTCGAGAGCGCGAGTGGGGCCGTTGAGAGCGTTTCAGCCTGGTGCGAGAGCTGGCTGTGGAAGTAGGTCGCTCGGAACGAGAGCTTCTGCGGCACGATGGTCTGGTCGGCGGTTGCGTCGAAGTTGCGCGAGCGCGGGGATGCGGGCAGTGCGAGGAGTTCGGATTCGAGCACCGACGGCTCGCCCGCGCCGGTGGCCGCGGTGAAGTGCAGGCTGGTGCCGCGGAACTTTCGCGCGCCGGGACGAACCGGCGCATAGCTGAGGCCGAGGCGTGGCGAGCCGTGCGAGCCGAGTTGGTTGGAGTGGTCGAAGAAGCCCGAGGCGGCGTAGAAGAGGCGGTGGCGAATGTCGCCTCGGAAGGATGTGGCGACGGAGAAGTGGGTTCGGTCGAGGCGGTAAGGCTGCGCGGAGGTCAGGTCGGCGCCGCGTTCGTCCTGATACTGCGCCGTCAGAAGAGCGGTCAGAAATTGAGCGCACGGGTAATCGGACTGGTAGGTGTACTCGTCGCGATCGGTCACTGCATCTTCGCGTGCCGCGAGCGGAAGAAATGAAGCAGCGCCTGTAGCCGTGTACCCGTTGGCTCCGGTGATCGTGACGGGCATGCCGGTCGCGGGCGTGGCGAAGTTGTAGGCCTGCGAGCGCTCGCGGACGAGGCCGTAGCGCACAAGGTTGTGCCAGTTCCCTGTCGTGCGGGTCTCGAAAGTGAAGGCGCCGATCAGGTTCTGGCTGGCTGATTTGGTCGCAGGAACGACGTCGTAAAACGCGAAGGGGCTGGGCAGCGGCGCGGCATCCACATCGTCGCGCGCACTCGCACGCAGGCTGGTGTTGCCGGAGATGTGATAGCCGATGTTGGCAGCGGACGTTATGAGGTGGATACGCTGCGCGGGAACGTCGTTGTCGGTGTTGAAGCGGGCGAAGGAGGCGAGCGCGTCGACGCGGTTGTAGGCAATGCCGGCGATGGCCTCGTTGCGCACGGTCGAGAGCGTGCCCGCGTCGCCGGAGTAGGTGAGCGTGGGGTGGAACGTGAATGCCGCCGTCGAGTGGAAGGCGAGCTCGCCGGATGTGGCGTCAATTGCATAGAGCGGATCGGCGCCGGGTGTCTGCTCGACGGCGGGTGACGACGCGAACGCCGCCAGGCCGGAGCTGGAGATGGTTTCGAGGTTGAAGCCTCCGCCGATCTGCTCCGCGGAGACGCCGTCGATCAGCGTTTTGGTGACCGGTGCGCCGCGAAGGTACAACCGCGCGGGCGCGCCGGTCTGGCCGAGTTGTACGAGGAACGCTCCGGGCTTGGGACGGAGTTCCGGGAAGACGATGGCGCGGGTGAGCAGCTGCTCGGCTTCGACCTGCGCGGGAGTGTCGGAGAGCTGGCGCAAGGGCGTGTCGAGCAGTGTGGTCTGCGCGGACGATTGCGGCGTGATGGAAGATACGTCGAGCGCGACATCGATGGTGAGGAGATCGGTGCGTCCGCCGTAGAAAGGATTGCCGATCTGCGGCGCGATCCGGTGCGTGTTCATCGAGGGCGAGGTGAGCAGCAGGAAATGGCCGGCGAGGCTGCTGCGGAGCTCGTAGGCGCCGTCGTAGCCGGCGATTGTGTCGGCCACGTTGCGCGTCCCTCCGCTGAGCGAGATGAGCTGCACGCGCGCGCCGGGCAGCGGGCGGCCGAGCGGGTCGGTGACCTTGCCGCGCACGATGACGGCACGGGCGGGGATCGTCGCAAGCAGCAGGATCAGGAGGGTGAAGCGGCGAGGCATGGGAGTAGGATAGCCCTCGCGGGAAATGGTTAGCCGAAATCCCCATGTCTCAAAGTCGAGACATGGGGCACCCAATCTTGTTTCACTTCATTTCAGGGGATGAGGAGGACTTTGCCGGTGGTCTTGCGGGCTTCGAGATCGCGGTGGGCCTGCGCGGCCTCGGCCAGCGGGTAAGTATGGGCGATGCGCAGCTTCAGGGCGCCCTCAGCGACCCAGCGGAAGACGTCGCCGGCGCGCTGCTCGAGATCTTCGCGGGTGGCGACGTAGTCCTTCAGCGTGGGCCGCGTGACGTAGAGCGAGCCCATGGTCGAGAGGCGGATGAGATCGAAGGGCGGCACCGCGCCGGAGGCTCCGCCGAAGAGGACCAGAAGCCCGCGCGGGCGCAGGCATTGCAGCGACTGCTCGAAGGTCGACTTGCCGACGGAGTCGTAGACGACCGGCAGGCGCTCGCCGGCGGTGATCTCCTGGACACGGGCGACCACATCTTCGTGGCTGTAGAGGATGATGTCGTCGGCTCCTGCTGCACGGGCCAGCGCCGCTTTTTCTTCGGTGGAGACGGTGGTGATGACATGCGCGCCGAGCCGCCTGGCCATCTGAATGAGCAGCAGGCCGGTGCCGCCGGCGCCGGCGTGGATGAGTATCTTGTCCCCTTGCTGTGGGACGAACGTGCTGTGCAGCAGGTAGTGCGCGGTCATCCCCTGAAGGATCGCGGCGGCGGCCTGTTGGGTGGTGAGGGCGTCGGGAATCTTGATCAGGCGCGCGGCGGGCGCGACCGCCAACGTGGCGTAGGTGCCGGGCACGCCGCACCAGGCGACGCGGTCTCCCGCGGCGAATCCGGTCACTTCGGCGCCGACGGAGACGATAGTTCCGGCGGCTTCCTGGCCGAGCGTGTAGGGCAGTTGCGCGGGATAGCGGCCCTCGCGGAAGTAGGTGTCGATGAAGTTGACGCCGGAGGCTTCGATGCGGATGAGCGCGTCGCCGGGCGCGGGGGCGAGATCGGGTAAGGTGCCGAGGGTGAGGACTTCGGGACCGCCGGTGCGGAGAATCTGAATGGCCTGCATAGGTGTGGATGCTAGATTGAGAGAACCGCAGATGCAAGAGCAAAGCTTGTCGCGGATCGAAATGAAAGTGGGATCAGTGCGGATGAAGAGCCTTCTCTTTGTGGGTGCTTTGCTGGCGGCGACGGGTGGCGCGCGGGCCCAGGATGCGAATGCGACGCGCTGGGCGGCCGAGGCTGCGCGAGTGACGATCGCGCGCGACGACTGGGGCATAGCGCATGTGCACGGCAAGACGGATGCGGACGCGGTCTTTGGGATGATCTACGCGCAGTGTGAGGACGACTTCAACCGCGTGGAGTCGAACTACCTGACCGCGCTGGGACGCACGGCGGAGGCGGAAGGCGAAAGCAAGATCTGGCAGGATCTGCGGCAGCGTTTGTTTATCGATCCGGAAGATTTGAAGAAGGATTATGCGATGAGTCCGGCGTGGTTGAAAAAGCTGACTGATGCCTGGGCGGATGGGTTGAATTTTTACCTGGCCAGGCATCCGGAGGTCAAGCCGAAGGTGATTACGCACTTCGAGCCCTGGATGGCGTTTTCGTTTACGGAAGGGAGCATCGGCGGGGATATCGAGCGGGTAAATCTGCGGGAGTTGGAGGCGTTCTATAGCAAGGGGCGGGTTCCGAATCAAAAGCTGAGCGGCGTCGTGACGCCGAGCGCTGGAGATGCAAACGCGGAGGCTTTTGCGGCAGAGGCTGCGGGCGATGGCGAGCCGCGAGGGTCGAATGGCATCGCCATTGCGCCCTCGAATACTAAGGATCACCATGCCTTGCTACTGATCAATCCGCATACCTCGTTCTTTTTTCGCAGCGAGTTGCAGATGTCGAGCGACGAAGGGCTGAATGCGTATGGAGCGGTTACCTGGGGACAGTTCTTTATTTACCAGGGCTTTAACGATCGCGCCGGTTGGATGCATACCTCGAGCGGAGTAGACGCCGTGGACGAATATCTGGAGACAGTGAGTGGAGCGGCGAACGCGACCGCTGATTTTCACTACAGATATGGCACAGAAGAACGTCCGTTTACCGCTAAGAAGATCACGATTGCTTATAAGACTGCAGGCGGCATGGCGGACAGGACAATTACCGCTTATTACAGCACCCACGGGCCTGTGACACATCAGGAGAATGGCAAGTGGGTGACGATGAAGCTGATGAACATTCCCGTTCCCGCGCTCGAACAGAGTTATCTGCGAACAAAGGCGCGCACTTACAAGGAATATGTGAAGACGATGGAGTTACAGGCTAACTCGTCCAATAACACGATATTCGCCGACGCCGACGGGGATATTGCTTACTGGCATGGCAACTTTATCCCGAAGCGCGACACAAGATTCGACTTCACCAGGCCGGTCGATGGCAGCGATCCGACTACGGACTGGCACGGCCTGCTCACTCTGGCGCAGACGCCGCAGTTGCACAATCCTAAGAGCGGCTATCTATTCAACGTGAATAATGCGCCCTGGTGGGGCGCGGGCGAGAGCAGTTTGAAGAAGTCCGACTTCCCTGCTTATGTGGAGATGGGCGGGGAGTCGGCGCGGGGGTTGCACGCCATACGAATTCTCACCCAATACAAGGCGGTGGACGTGCAGGATGAGATGGAGATGACCGAGGACCAGAAGCGCGCCCGGGCGAGCAGGAAAGACGCCGATAAGGACGACGAGGAGGTCGCCAAACCGCGCCGGGATTTCACGCTGGAGTCGCTGATGACGGCGGCGTACGACAGCTATCTGCCGTGGTTCGACAAGCCGATCGCGGTGCTGGAAAAGGCCTGGGCGGCGCTGCCGTTGACAGACCCGATGAAGCAGAATGTGGGCGAGCAGGTGGCCGCGCTGCGCGGCTGGAGCCAGCGCTGGAGCGCAAGTTCGCAGGGTACGTCGCTGGCCGTGTACTGGGGGCAGGCGCTGCAGCGCACGCTGGGTGCGGAGGCGAGGAAAGCTGGGATGCCGATCGAGGAGTATGCCGGCACCAGGGCCACGGGCGAGCAGTTGATGTCCGCGCTGCGTGCGGCCGCGGACAAGCTCACGGCCGACTTCGGCACATGGAAGATCGGGTGGGGTTCGATCAATCGCTTTCAGCGATTGACGGACGATATCATGCCAGCGTTCAACGACGCCGGGCCGAGCATTCCGGTGCCGTTTACGTCTTCGGTGTGGGGCTCGCTGGCGTCGTTCGGCGCGAGGCAGTATCCGGGCACGAAGAAGTGGTACGGCACCAGCGGCAACAGCTTCGTCGCGGTGGTCGAGTTCGGCGCCAGGGTGCGCGCTCGAGCGGTAACGGCCGGCGGCGAGAGCGGGCATCCGGAGTCGAAGCACTTCGACGACGAGGCGGATCGATACGCGAGCGGCAATCTGCGGGACGTTTACTTTTATCCGGAGCAGTTGACCGGACACACGGAGCGCACGTACAAGCCGGGGGAGTGAGGCGGCGAAACCACTCATCGCATATGCTATAGCTTCAGCAGGCGTTTGGCGTTTTCGCCGCTGATCTTTGTACGATCGGCGGGTGATATCGGCATCGCGTTGAGGAAGTCGTTGCCGGTGGTGTTATCGCTGAAGGGATAGTCGACCGAGTAGAGCAGGCGGTCCGCTCCGACGACCTGCAGCGCGCAGAGAAACGGCGGCTGAGTGAAGTAGCCGCTGGTGGTGACGTGGAAGTTCTGGTGGAAGTATTCGGGGATGCTGCGCTGGAGGTGTTTGGCCGCTCGTCCCATGACGGACGCGGCGCGGGCGAGCGAGAACGGCAGGTCTTCGCCCATGTGGCCGACAACGATCTGCTGCGCTGGAAAGCGGTCGAACAGGCCGGAGACGATGAGGCGAAGCGCGTGCAATCCGGTCTCGACGTGCCATCCCCAGCCGGCCATGGAGAGCAGGCGTCCCATGGGGTCGCCGGCCGATGCAAAGTAGGTGTCGTAGACGGCCTGGGGCGGCGGCGCGGGATGCAGATAGATGGGGATGTCGAGCGCTTGCGCGGCTTCGAAGAGCGGCGTGAAGCGGGCGTCGTCGAGGAAGGCGCCGCCGGTGAGTCCGTTGACCAGCGCGCCCTTGAAGCCGAGCTTCACGATGCAGCGGTCGAGTTCCCGGGCAGCCTCCATGGGGTTCAGCAGATCGAGATTGGCGAAGCCCTGCAGGCGCGTGGGATTGGCGGCGACGGCGGCCGCGAGCTGGTCGTTGGCATCGTGCATCAGCGCGGTGGCGGTCGCGGAGTCGAGCTTATCTAGGCCCATGGCGGCGATCGAGAGAACCTGCAGGTCGACGGAACCGGCGTCCATGTCGGCCACACGCCCGGCACCGAGGTCGAGCAGCTTGGCCTGGATCGCCTTCATGTGCGGGTCGGATGGCAGGTGCGGGGCGATCGCATTTTGGAATTCGGGGGTGAGGAAATGCTCTTCGAGAGTGATGTTCATGCGGCTTTGGATGCTTGCTTGCAAAAACAAGTACAAAGGCAAAAGCGCCCTTGCGCCGGGCGGGCGGTGCTTCGCACGGTGTTGTACGCTCCGCGTGAAAGGCCCGACTAGACGTTGAATTTGAAGAAGAGGATGTCGCCGTCGCGCACGGTGTATTCCTTGCCTTCGGACTTCAATAAGCCGGCTTCCTTCACGGCCTGCTCGCTGCCCAGACGGAAGAGGTCGTCGGAGTGGTAGGCGTCGGCCTTGATGAAGCCCCGCTCGAAGTCGGAATGGATGACGCCGGCCGCTCCGGGAGCCTTGGTGCCGCGCTTGATGGTCCAGGCGCGCACCTCCTGCACGCCGGCGGTGAAGTAGGTGATGAGACCGAGCAGACGATACGCCGCGTGGATAAGACGATTCAGGCCCGGCTCTTCAAGGCCGGCGGCTTCGAGGAATTCGGCGCGCTCGGACGGCTCGAGCTGAGCGATCTCAGCCTCCATAGAGCCGCAGATGCGAACGACTTCGCTCTTCTCTTCCGCGGCGCGCTTTTCGACCAGCGCGGTGTATTCGTTGCCGTCGGCGATGCCCGCTTCGTCGACGTTGGCGACGTACAGCATCGGCTTCATCGTGATGAGAAAGAGGTCGCGAGCGGCCAGTTTCTCGTCATCGGTCAGGTCGGCGACGCGAGCCGGTTTGCCGGCGTTCAGAACTGCGAGCAGCTTCCTGCAGGTCTCGTTTTCGGTCTTCTGCTGCGCTGTGGCGGACTGCGATTTGGCGGCTTTTTCGGCCTTCACCGCGCGCTTCTCGACGGTGTCGAGATCGGCGAGCAGAAGCTCGGTGTTGATGATGTCGATATCGTCAAGCGGCGCGACCTTACCGGCGACATGGATTACCTCGTCGTCGTGGAAGCAGCGCACGACGTGCAGGATGGCGTCGGTCTGGCGGATGTGCGAGAGGAACTGGTTGCCGAGGCCTTCGCCCTTGCTCGCGCCCTCGACGATGCCGGCGATGTCGACGAACTCCATGGTGGTGGGCACGATGGAGTTGGGCTTGACGTGGTTGACGATCTTGTCGAGCCGAACGTCGGGCACGGTGACGACGCCGACGTTGGGATCGATGGTGCAGAAGGGGTAGTTCGCGGCCTGCGCCTTGGCGCTGGTGAGTGCGTTGAAGATGGTGCTTTTGCCTACGTTGGGCAGGCCTACGATTCCGACATTCAGGGGCATAGGTACAGTTTACGGCAGAGGAGCGAGGTTCAAGGCAGTCGACGACAGGAACGCTGGTATTATGCGGTCCATGATGAATTGTAGAAGGCGAACAATTGCGCTGGTCTTCGGTATCGCGGCGCTTGCCGGCGGAGCGAGGGCGGCTGGCGATGACCCGGCCATAGCGACGTATCGTGATGCGGAATTCAGCTTCAGCTATCGCTATCCGGCGAGTTTTGTCTTCAACCCCTCGATGTTGGCGGCGTTCGAAAGACAGGCCGACGCGGCAGAAAAGGATCCCGAGTTGAAGAAACGAGCGAAGTGTATCCAGACGCCGGTTATCGCGATGAAACAAGGGCGGACGGCCGCCGGCGACATCGAGTTCGGCATGATGATACTGGCGAAACTCGACTATGGATGCATGGGCGAGACGAACTCGGCAGACGAACTCGGCGGAGATGCGCAGGAGTTGGCAAAGCGAATGCTGTCGAGTTTCGGCCAAGCGGTTACAGAGGATGCGACGCGTTACAAGCTGGACGGCCATGAGGCTGCGTTCGTGCAGGGCTCCGCGCCGGCGGCCACGCTGGGCGAGGGCAAGATGCTGCACGCGGCTACCGTGTGCACGATGCTGGGGCAGAAGACGATGTGCTGGTTGATCGTCGACTCGGACCATAAAGCGATGCCGGGACCGGTGGCGAGTCCGGTGACGTTCGATGGACACGAGGCGGTGCCGCTGGTGCCGAAGGATGTGGTGCAGCGGTGGTGAAGCAGGAGCAGACCGAGTCGTGGAGGGAGTAAAATGGAGATTATGGATAAGACAATCAGGCGAGTGACCGGCGTAAAGGAGCAGCGAGCGGAGAATTTCCGTTACTGGCAGAGCCTGCCGCCCGGAGAGCGGCTTGCGGCTGTTTGGGGGGTGACTCAGAGTGCGTACGCGTTCCAAAAAGAAAGCAAAGGTCAAACTGAGCCCAGACCACATCGCACTCT
>CAXTMK010000029.1:0-8210 GCA_964245315.1 uncultured Acidobacteriaceae bacterium
GGGACATTTCTATCGAGGAGAATGCGGGGACATTTCTATTGTGGTATGACAAGGCTGTAAAGATCAGTTGCGTGCAGTCGAAAGCGATGCGACACTGAGAAAAGGCCATGAGATCGCGGACGAGGACTTGAGGTGAATCGCTTTGACTTGCAACGTCTTTCGAACGCACGCCTGCGAGAAGCCCGGATTTTGTATGAAGCCGGTGAGTTCAGTGGGGCATACTATCTTGCAGGCTACGCTATAGAGTGTGCTCTGAAATCCTGCTTTGCCAAGGGTGTAAAGCGATACGACTTTCCGGATAGAGATGGCGCCGGAAAAGTCTTTACGCATAAGTTCCGGGATCTTGTGAAGCTCGCGAAATTGAATGACGAACTCTCTGCAATTGAGCGCAGGAATAGCAAGTTTGCTGCAGGCTGGGAGGTCGTTTGTCGTTGGAGTGAGGAAAGTCGATATTCTGTCTCTACCAGGAATGATGCCGACGCCATTCTGGATGCAATCACGAGAAGGAAGGATGGTGTTCTGCCATGGATCAAGCGACACTGGTAGGTCCCGATATCAGCGTTGCCAGCCAGGCTCTCCAAGTACTCGATGAGTCTGGCATCATGCCCGCAGTTGCGATGTGGATCGTCTTTTCCGAATACGCCGACTGGAGGCTTCTTCTATCCTCTCCCCTTCTCGATCAAACCCATCTATTGCGAGCATACGAGCAGGTAACGGCCGCACTGCAAGGTCGCTTCGTCGGCAGCCTGGTTCCGATTATGGTCCTCCCAATGAAAGATCCCTTCATTCGCAAAATCCGCAGCCTTTTCAGCAAGACTAAGGATGTTACCGGCATGAGGTTGGGCGGCCAACAGATCGGAAATCGGTTTATCTTAAACGCATATGTCTATCGGATCCGTTGACATGGTTCATCATTACCTTGTCAAAGGCCGCGTGCAGGGTGTCGGGTTTCGCTGGTTTGTTCATCGTGAAGCGGCGGAAATCGGCCTGCGCGGGTGGGTCAAGAATACCGACGACGGACATGTCGAGGTGGTCGCGGCCGGCGACGCGGAGCAGATCGCGGAGTTGAAGGCGGCCCTCCACAAGGGGTCGCGCGGCAGCCGGGTGGATGCGGTGCTTGAGCATGACCTGGAAGAAAAGGAAGCGGAGCAGCTTGGTCCGTTTGAGATTGAAGGAGCCTGGTAGATGAGCAGTATCGTAAATTGTGAGCCGTTGAAGGCGCTGATCCGGACCGTTCCGGATTTTCCCAAGCCGGGAATTTTGTTCTACGACATTACGACGCTGCTGAAGCACAAGGCCGGCTTCGCGCAGTTGATCGACGCCTTCGCCGCGTACTACATCGGCAAGGAAGTCGACCTGGTGCTGGGCATCGAGGCGCGCGGATTTATCTTCGGCCCGGCGCTGGCCTACAGGCTGAACGCGGGCTTTGTGCCGGTGCGCAAGCCGAAGAAGCTGCCGGCGCCTGTGGCTTGCGTGAACTACGACCTGGAGTATGGGACCGATTCGCTGGAGATTCATCTGGATGCGATCAAACCGGGGCAGCGCGTCATCATAGTAGACGACCTGCTGGCGACCGGCGGCACGATGCAGGCTACCGTGCAGTTGGTGAAGCAGCTTGGCGGCGAGATTGCCGGGCTGGCATTTGCAATCGAACTGGATTTTTTGAAGGGTAGAAGTAAGTTCCAGGAATATGACGTGTTTAGTTTGCTGCATTACGACGAGTAAGAAAAGACCTGCAGGGATAAGTAAGGAAAGACGGATAAGAGCGGACTATTTCCAGTTCAAAACTATGTTAGGAGTCACAAGTGATTCAATCCAAGGGATACGCCGCACAGTCAAAAACTTCACCCCTCGCACCATTTAGCTTCGAACGCCGCGACCCCGGCCCATCCGATGTCGTCATCGAGATCGCCTTCTGCGGCATCTGCCACTCCGATATTCATCAGGTTCGCGATGAGTGGGGCGGCTCGATCTATCCCATGGTGCCGGGGCATGAGATCGTCGGACGCGTTACTGCCGTCGGCAAAGATGTGACCAAATTTGCTGAAGGAGACCTCGCTGGCGTCGGCGTCATGGTCGACTCCTGCCGCGTCTGCGACAACTGCAAGGCAGAGGATGAGGCTTACTGCGAAAAAGGCTTCGTCGGTACCTACAACGCCAAGGGTTACGACGGCGTGCCGGTGCATGGAGGCTACTCGAACAACATTGTTTGTGACGCGCGCTATGTGCACACCATCGACAAGCGGCTCGAGTCGAAGCTGGCCGCGGTGGCTCCGCTGCTGTGCGCGGGCATTACGACCTACAGCCCGCTGAAGCACTGGAATGTGGGTCCGGGCAAAAAAGTCGGCATCGTCGGACTCGGCGGTTTGGGCCATATGGGCCTGAAGTTTGCGCACAGCTTCGGCGCGCACACCGTGTTGTTCACCACCTCCGCGGGCAAGGAAGCGGATGCGAAGCGGCTGGGCGCGGATGAAGTGGTGTTGTCGAAGGATCCCGATGCGATGGCGAAGCAGAAGAATAGTTTCGACTTCATTCTGGATTGCGTGTCGGCTCCGCACGACCTGAACGAGTACCTCGGTCTGCTGCGGCTGGACGGCACGCTCTGCCAGGTGGGATTGCCGGAGCAGCCGCTGCCGGTGAGCGCGTTTTCGCTGATTACAAATCGCCGCAGGCTGTCTGGCTCGATGATCGGCGGCATGCCCGAGACGCAGAGGATGCTGGACTACTGCGCGGAGCACGATATTGTTTCCGATATCGAGCTGACGCCGACGGATAAGCTGAATGAGGCTTATGAGCGCGTGGTAAAGAGCGATGTGAAGTACAGGTTCGTGATCGACCTGAAGACGCTGTAAGAAAGTGCGAAACCAGGATCGAAAGGATAAAAGCGTGAGAAGAAACAACAAAGTCGTGTTTATTATCTCGCATTTATTCCTTCTATCCCGGTTCTGCTCTTTACGAGTTACACGAACAGCGTGAACATGGGCGATTCAATCGGCACAGTCTGCACCGGCCCGGTAAGTTTGCCGCTGCCCGGGTTGCGTGCGAAGACTGTTACCGACGCCGAATCCTGGTTGCCGCAGATGAGCCAGCTGCCCGTGCGGTCGAGCGTGAAGTGGCGCGGCGTTTTGCCGCCGCAGCTTATGCGCTGCACGAAGCTCAGCATGCCGGCGCTCTCGTCGATCCTGAAGACGACGAGCGAGTCTTCGCCGCGGTTGCTGGCGTAGAGGAAGTCGCCCGTGGGCACGACGGCGATCTCGGCGGCGGTGTTGACGCCGTGGAAGTTCGCGTCGATGGTGCTGACGGAATGGCCGGCGCCGGTCAACATCCCCTCCGCTTCGACGCCCGGTGCGGCGCGCATGGAGGTGTAGAGATATTGGTCGATGCGGTTGGCGAGTTCGTCGATCCCGTAGGCCCAGCGCTCGTTGGGGTGAAACGCGATGTGGCGCGGCCCGGTGCCGGGGCTGAGGCTCGTGAACAGGTGCGGACGACCCAGGTGCGCCGCCGGGTTGGCAGGGTCGATGGGAAAGATCGCGATGTCGTCGTTGCCAAGATCGTTGACGACGATGAACCGGTTGTCGGGCGAGATGGTCGCGGAGTGCGGATGCGGCCCGTCCTGGCGTGCTTTGTTCGGTCCGGGGTGACCGAAGACGGCCTGATTATGGAAGTCGATGCGGTCCACCGGTTCCGACAGCGTGCCGTCGGGACGAACGCTGTAGCTGGCGACCATACCGCCGGTATAATCGGCCACATAGGCGGAGTGGCCGGTGACATCGACCGAGATGTAGCAGGGGCCGTTGGCTCCGGCCGAGACCTGGCCCAACTGCGTCAGAGCGCCGGTCGCGGGGTTGACCTGATAGGTAGTGATGGTCGAGGCCGGGCCTTCGCCTTCGTTGCAGACGTACATCACATGGCGAGCCTGCGCGGGCGTGGAGGCGCGGATCTCGTTCGACGCCATGTAGGCTGGGCGCAGGCAGGGCGCCGCGAGCACGGGCACGGAGAACTGACCTTTGTTGGGATCGAAGTGCGCCATGTACAGACCCCTGGCGGCCGGCTTAGCTGTGTCGGTGCCGAAGTACACCAGCGCCGGCGGAAGCGGCGGCTTCACCCTGGGCTTGCGCCTGAATATCCCCGTTTGCGCGTCGATATGCGCGCAGGTGGCTGCGGCGGGGACCAGCGACAGGAGCCGTCGGCGTGTGATCATGCGGGCGATTAAAGCTTCACGCGATCGTTCGCGTTAGGTTGCGCGGCGCCGAAGTAGGCGGCGCTGCCAGGGTCGCCGGGCAGGTGGCCGAGGAAGTTTTCGGGCTTCACGTCATCCGAGATCACAGGCAGCGAGGGCAGCTTGTTGGTGCTGCCGGCTTCGTCGACCACCGAGTTGGCATGGTCGAGCACCTCGTCGAGAGTCATGGTGTACATCTCGCGCCCGTTGTCATAGCCGGATTCGATGGCCATCTTCAGGTAGCGGCCGGCGGTCTGCGCGGCCAGGTAGTCGGTGATGACGAAGCCCGTGCTGCGCTTCATCTCCACCCACGCGACGTTGGGCATGGCGATCCATACCGGGCGTCCGTTGACGGCGAAGCGGATGTCGGTCGCGTCGGCGTGGCGCGTGGCGATGGCCACGACGGTTCCCTTCCAGGTGCAGTGCAGCGGCTCGCTGGTCCAGCGGTCGGTTACGGTGAAATCTTCATACATGGATTTAGCTTAGCGGAGTTTGGGCGAAGTTGGAACCTTGGAGATTGCATGCGTCAAGGCATCGCACTTGGAAGGTTGGCCCAGTCTTTGCTTTTTGAGATAGGCCCAGACTTCAGTCTGGGCCTAGTTGGGCGAGAGAGACTCCGCGCTTGAGCGCCCGGGATATGTCCTCCGGCCGATGTGGGGACCGCGTGAAAGGCATATCTCGGGGGCTGAAGCCCACAACCTGGCTGCGCGGTTTGTGCCCAGGCTGAAGCCTGAGCCTATCTCAGAGACAAAGGCATCCCGGTCGTCCGACAAAGCGGAACCCACCGCTATTGCCCCAGAATCGGCACTCCCCCCAACTGCTGGCTCTCCGCGATCCTCGCCTGCCACTCCGCCGGCCCGGTCTTATGCACACTTGTGCCCTTCGCATCCACCGCGACCGTCACCGGCATATCCACCACATCGAACTCGTAGATCGCCTCCATCCCCAGGTCCTCAAACGCGAGAACCTTGGAGTGTTTGATCGCCTTAGAGACCAGGTACGCCGCGCCGCCCACCGCCATCAGGTAGACCGCGTGGTGGTCGCGAATCGCGTCGATCGCTATATCGCCGCGCTCCGCCTTGCCCACCATGCCCAGCAGCCCGGTCTGCTCCAGCATCTGCCGGGTGAACTTGTCCATGCGCGTGGCGGTGGTAGGGCCAGCCGGGCCGACGGCCTCCTCGCGCACCGCGTCCACCGGCCCGACGTAGTAGATGATGCGGTTGCGCAGGTCGACCGGCAACTGCTCGCCGCGGTTCAGCATGTCGGTCATGCGCTTGTGCGCGGCGTCGCGCCCCGTAATCAGCTTGCCGCTCAGCAGCAGCACCTCGCCGGGCTTGAAGGTCTGGACCTCCGCGCTCGTCAGCGTGTCGAGGTTGACGTGGCGCGCCAGGTGGGTGTCGTAGGTCAGCTTCGGCCACAGTTCGAGCGGCGGCGGATCGAGATACACCGGCCCCGAGCCATCCAGCACCAGGTGCGCGTGGCGCGTCGCGGCGCAGTTCGGAATCATCGCCACCGGCAGGTTCGCCGCATGCGTCGGATAGTCGAGAATCTTTACATCCAGCACGGTTGTCAGACCGCCCAGCCCCTGCGCGCCGATGCCCAGCGCGTTCACGCGATCGTAGATATCGATGCGCAGCTGCTCGATGTTCGTGCTCGGCCCGCGGCTTTTAAGCTCCTGCATGTCGATGTCTTCCATCAGAGCCTGCTTGGCCAGCAGCATGGCCTTCTCGGCCGTGCCGCCGATGCCGATGCCCAGCATGCCCGGCGGGCACCAGCCCGCGCCCATCGAAGGCACCGTCTTCACCACCCAGTCCACCACCGAGTCCGACGGATTGAGCATGACGAACTTCGACTTGGCCTCCGAACCTCCGCCCTTGGCCGCGACCGTCACGTCGATCTGCGCGCCTTTGACAAGCGATACCTCGACCACGCAGGGCGTGTTGTCGACCGTATTCTTGCGGCTGAACGCCGGATCGCGCAGGATCGACCCGCGCAGCTTGTTTTCGGGGTCCAGCCACGCCCGCCGCACGCCCTCATCGCACATCTCCTGCAGCGCCATCGTCGCGGACCCGCCGTCCGGCGCGACCAGATGCACCTCCAGCCCAAGCTTGAGGAAGATGGTCACGATGCCGGTGTCCTGGCAGATCGGCCGGTGGCCCTCGGCGCACATGCGCGAGTTGATCAGGATCTGCGCCATCGCGTCCTTGGCGGCATGCGACTCTTCCAGTTCATACGCTCGCGCAAGGTTGGTGATGTAGTCCACGGGGTGATAGTAGCTGATGTACTGCAGCATGCCGGCGATGGATTCGATGAGGTCGGATTGAGAGATCGGTGTCATAATGTGCCTTCTAACTCTGCGTCTTCCATGCTAAACGGTTGCGCCACACTACTCCAGCCGAGCCTCATTGGACCGCGGAAACCTCAGCACCGCCGCCCACTCGCCGTTGCGATATCCCTGCCAGACAATTTCCCCGTGCAACATCATCGCGACATCACGCGGCAGCATGTCGCTGTGATAGTCGAAATACTTTGTGTCGGTCTTCTGGCTGGCTCGCCCCAGGTCGAGCCAGCCCGAGCGCGGCGTCCACTTCGTGGAAAAGATCAGCGCCGTATCGTAGGCGCTGGGATCCTCCGCCGCTTTCTGAATCTGGTCGGGAGCAAAGTTGTCGAGCGCTATCGTCCGGATGGGCTGCCTTGTATAGCCCAGCTCCGGATGCTGCATCTCCGCCGTCGCCGGCCACGCGCTCAGCACGGTCGCATACGGGAACCGGTGCGCAATCACCGCGATCGCCTGCTGGTGCAGCACGACAAAGTCCGCGTAGGTCAGGTTATCCTCGGGTGCAATCGAGTATGGCGGATTCAACCACAGTCCCATGAGGAAGGCGACGACGGTCAACGCCGTCAGCCCGAGGAAGACTCTGATCCCGCGCGTCAGCCACAGCGCCGCGCAAATCAGCAATACGAGCGGATATAGCGCCAGCAGGTAGCGTGTCAGCAGCGCTCCGCCGAGGATGGAGTACGCGACCGCATTGCCGGTCACGACGACCGCGAGCGCCGTCACAACCGGCCGTGACAGCGCCCGCGAGTTGCGAATGATGCGTGGCATCAGCACGATCGCAATCGTTCCCACCACCGGCACATACATGTTCATGTGCACGGCCAGATGGACGAAGCGATGCCACAGGCTCACCGCGACTCGCGCCAACGTGAAGTTGGCGGTGGCGTTGTAGCGCAGGAACTCCGGATTGCCGAAGACGAAGCCCGTCTTCCTGAAGTGGTAACCATACCAGCCCAGCAGCGGGATGACCGGTGCGAAGAGCGTCGCGAGCCACGGCACAGTCGCGAAGCCTTTTTCGCGCGGCTCGGTCAGCAGCAGCACGATCTCCCACAGCCCCAGCACGATGGGCGTGACGATCGCCGTCTCCTTGGAGAGCGCCGCCAGCGAGAACAAGATTGCAGTCGCAGCCAGCCGCGTGGGCGGACAGATGCTCACATAGCGCTCAAAGTAGAACGACAGCGCCCACAGTGTGAATGCGGCGGAGAAGAGATCGGCATGCGCCAGCGTCGACTGCGCAAACCATACCGGATAGAGCGCCGTCAGCAGCGTTACCACGGTCGCGACGATCGGCAGGGAAAGCACGCGCGCCAACCGAAAGACTCCAAGCAGCGCCGCCGCCGCGACCATGCACAGAAACGTCCGCGTCCCGTTGATCGCCAGTCCCGAAACGCTCCACCAGCCCGCCAGCAAGATAGAAGGCAGCGGCGGATGCGCATTGGTGATGGTCGAGTAGGGAATTACGGCGTGGGTATGGAAGAAGTCGAGCGCGGCGGGAATGTAGTAGCCGGCCTCATCCCAGAAGTACGGCAGGCGCAGCAGCGACGAGTGCGAAAGATAGATCGCTACGAAGAACAGCGGGTATAGAATCCAGAGAGGAAGCGGCTTTTCAGGCGGCGCGGCGACGGAGGAGAACTTCGATCGGGTTGGCCCGAA
>CAXTMK010000029.1:8220-26819 GCA_964245315.1 uncultured Acidobacteriaceae bacterium
AAATCGTCTCTCCACAACGCACTTTTTTGTCATCCCGCAGGGATCTGCTTTTGGCATTCGCTGCTAATGAATCGGCCCACCCGGAATCGGCACTGCCAATGGCCCCTGCGGCTCCAGCGCAAGCTTTCCGAACGTTTGCTCGTACTGCGCCAGATTATGCCCGAGCACATTCCAAAGCGCCTTCGCCTGCTGCGGACTGAGATAGATCCCCTGGAAATTCATCAGGTCCACGTGTTCCGGCTCATCCTGGCGCATGGTCCCGAAGACGAGCTGGAAGTCCCACACGCTCATCTTCACCTGCACGGAGTTGGCGTACGACTCGCGATACGCGTCGGTTCTGGTGAGCCGGATTTCAGGCTGGTCGGGTGGTTTGTTCTGGCTCATGAAGGGGTTCCTGTAGGTTGGTGCGGAAGAGGGGACTTGAACCCCTAAGCCTTGCGGCGCCAGATCCTAAGTCTGGTGCGTCTGCCAATTTCGCCACTTCCGCGCTTTTGTTTGTTCCACTTACATGCTTTCGTTTGCCGGTGTCCGGTTTGGTCTCCCTCCCATCCCGAACTCTGTCACTCTATCGATGGTGGTTCTGGGCATACCGCATGGACATCTGAATTGTACCGTGTCCCCTTAGCTGTGCGATGGCGCGAATGTCCACGCCGGCCCGTGCTCTCGCATGCTCGCCACGGCATCGGTCGCAAGCCGGTTCAGGCGCACATGGCGAGAGCCTTCACTTCCACGTGGCTGGATTGAGGGCCGTGGCAGTTGCAGGATGAACGCTTGCGTACAGCCTCAGAGCCTGAGAGCATGGCCTACATGCGGATGATTGCTCCAGGAAGGTTCAATGCGGCTGCTTTCTATGAGGCGATGGACTCGCAGCGACGCTCTCGTGGGTTGTCGTGGGCAAAACTTACCAGTCTCTGGGTGCTGTTCGCCTTGGCGTTTTCGGGCAAGGCGCAGCAGACCAACCCAGGTACAGTTGTGGGAACGAGTACCGGTGATACAAAGCTCCTGATGGGTTCGCCAACGGCCACTGGAAACGGCAACATCGCGAATGCCATCCATGCGTGTCCTGGATCGACCGGTTGCACAGTGATTGTCGATCCCGCCTATCCAGGAAATGAGATTCTGCCGGCACAGAACTCCCAAACGCAGATATTCGATTACCGCTTCGGACAGACTACACACTCAAGTAAGGATTGGAACTTCCTTACCTCTGGCGGAGCCGCTTACCAGACCTTCTGTAACCACGCAAATTACAGTCCGGATCTAATGCCTCCCGCAAATAAGGGATTTATCGATGGGTATTATCTTCCGAATTGCTTCGGCGGCTCGGCGAGCTTTACGGAACCCGGCTGGAGCCAGGGCGCGTACTGGTATGTAGGAAGCCTGTCCAGTTACCGAGTCAGCTGCTATATCTCCGGAATCTGCAATGGGAACGAATTAACCTTCGATCACCCATCGATCGGTGACGACAACCCATACCGCGTCTACCTGAACTACACCAGTGGGGCGATCGCTCCCAGCGACGAGGGTGTTTGCGGGAACTGCACCACGCTGACAGAGTACGTGGACGTTCCTGCAGGGACTGTCAAATCGGCGGCCCCATCGTCCAGCAACGGCGGTTCCGTGTTGACGATGAAGACCGCCCTGACCCATCTGGATAATCTCGGCTCGGGGCGGCCTGTTATCGACGTTTCGCAGGGCATGATCTCCGGAACTTACAACTCCGTGGGTAAAGTCGGGAACGCAGTGCTCGCGCGCGTCAGTAACTTCTCCACGACAGCCAGCGGCAGGAGCGGGGCTTCGACTATCGATGTTAAGGAGCTAAGCAGCTTGATGGCGGTAGGCTCCGCAGTCAGTGGAACTGGCATAGGAGCCGGTGCTGCAATCGCTAAGACGTGGAAAGGTACTTCCACAACCATCCCCCTGACCGTGGTCAATTCAGGTACGGTGAGCGGAAATGTAAGCATCGCACCCAACTTCCCGATCTCAGTGTGCGGCACACTTTCCGGAAATACCACGAAAGCTACCGGCGCGAGCGGCGCATCGACCATCCATGTCGCGTCCGTCGTGAGTTATATGCGGCCCGGAATGTATCTATCCGGCACTGGCATCGGCACGGGCGCGCTGATCGCGAATACATGGAAGGGCGTCTCAACGACGATCCCTTTGACCGTGGCCAACTCAGACACAGTAACTGGAAAGATTACCTTCGGGCCAACTCCGGTTCAGCAGATCAACGTCAAGACCAACCAAACGCTCATTATCACCGGGCTTTCCTCGCCCGCAAGGATCGGGGACTTCGTTGCGCTGGGAGGCGTCAGCGGCAGCGGTCATTATGAGGTGTCGAAGGTGACCGACGCCGGCGCGCTGACGGCCGGAACTCAGTCCGTTGTGATACCGCTCACCTACGATTACGGTACCGGAACCAATGTTTGTTTCGGCGGATATGCGGATGGGCGATTGATCGACCAGCCTCTATTCTCCGCGTATGTTGGCGTGAAATATCTGCAAAAGGTACTTGGCTCTCCAGCATCGAATGAGTTGATCGTCGGTGATCTCTTCGCTTCGAATGGATTCACTTCAGATGCATTCGTACCGGGGCAGTCATTTGTGATGTACCAGGGCGCGATCGCGGTCGATCTTCAGGACTCGACAAAGTCAAATGCCGTTGACGGTTTCCAGATCACCGTAGACCCCAGTTCCGAGACGTGGACCGGACACTCCATCCAGAACGACAACAACTCCTCCTCCAACGTCGTTGCCGGCGAGTTTTTCAACAACAATAAAAATCCGTATGGAAGTAACACCGGCATAGCGACAACGCAGGCTTCTGCCACTCGTTTTCCGGGATACATGTTCGGCGGAGGACTTCCGGGACCGTCAGGCGCGCTGGTCGCCCATGGTGGGCAACTCAACAGTCCCTACTTTCTCCACGCCGCGGGCGGCCCCGCTTCAACCGCAATGCTCCTTGATTACGCGCCGGAGGGGATGTTCAACTCGATGGGTTCCATTGTGGAAGTAGGCCCATTCGCGCCCGGATTTCGCAATAGTCGTATCTACAATTTGCTTAGAGACGACACGACCGGAGCATACCTGCGGTTCAACACGGCCGGCAGCGGCTCGCTGGCAGCAAATGTTCCGATTACAGCCAGCGCCCTGGCGGCTACCGGGTTAGGAGCGTCGGCAAGCCCTCTTTGCACGAGTGCGGGCGGTCTCATCACGAATTCCGGTTGTTCGGGGGGCGCTTCTACTGCTCTCTCCGCAACTGTTGCCGTGGGGGAGCTCAGCACGGGTAAATGCTCTTCCCACACGGTCACTATGACAGGGCTTGCGAACACAATGGTCATTACGTCTTCGGGACAGTCTGACCCCGGCGCGAACGTCAATCCCGTGGCGTATTTCGTAAGCCGGAATACGGCTGGTTTCAGGGTGTGCAATAACAGCGGCACATCGTCAGCGGCAACCACCTGGAACCTGCACGCTCAATAAAGACGGATGGGGTTTATGCAGCGGCTGCCTGCACATCCTCCAGCGCAAACGCCTCCGCCAGCAAACTATAGCTGCGCAGCCGAGCCGCATGTTCGTGCGCAATCGTATTCACCACCAGTTCGCCGATCTTAAGCCGCGACGCCATATCCAGCAGCGCCGTCCGTACCTTATCCGGAGTTCCGACAAAATACCTTGGAAACTCGCTTGTCTCGGGTAGCGGCGAACCGTACTGCTTCAGCTCAGCCGCGGCTTCGTCGGGGGTAGCCACTGGACGCCGATCGTTCTGTCGAATTCTCAGCTGCAGCAGCCGCACGGACTGCGCCAGCCGCTCCGCCTCTGCCTGCGTTTCGGCGCAGATCACCCCGACCGCCGCCATGGCCTCCGGCGCCATGCGCGTCTGCTCGCCCAAATCTGCATTCGGCTGGAACTCAGCCTGATAGTGCGAGATCGCCGCTCGTGTGCCTTCGCCCGAAAAGAAGTGTGCAAACGCATACGGCAGCCCAAACTGTGCCGCCGTCGACGAGCTCCACATGCTCGACCCCAGCAGCCAGACATCCGGCCCGCCGGGCGCATCCGGCGACACCCGCACCCGCGAGAACGGGTGGCTTGCCGGAAATCCGTGATGCAGGAACGCGATCAACTCTGAAAGCTGGTCCAGAAAGTCGTCCACCTGCGGGACATTGCGATTCCGCCGCAGCGCTGCCGCTTCGATGGGTCCGCCGCCCGGCGCGCGCCCGATTCCGAGGTCAATGCGGCCCGGATAGAGCGCATGCAGCGTGCGAAACGTCTCCGCCACCTTCAACGGCGTGTAGTGCGGCAGCATCACGCCGCCGGAACCCAGCCGGATGTGCGTGGTCTCGGCGCCGATGCGAGCCAGCATAATCTCGGGCGCGGTACAGGCAAGCAGGTCCATCGCATGATGCTCGGACATCCAGAATCGCCGGAAGCCAAGCGCCTCCACATGCTGCGCCAGCGCGATGGAGTTCTTCAGCGCCTGCGACGGCGTCGAGCCGGAGACGACGGGGGATTGGTCGAGAACGGAAAGTCGAAGTTTGCTCACAGCAATTGGATGACTGGCGCGGCCAGAAGACGCGGAGTTGCGTGGTATGATCCCTCGCTATATGGGCATCGAAATCCTGGCACACATTGGAATCCCCTTCGCGGCGGGTTTGGTGCTCTTGTTTGTCATCGCGGCGTCGGATAAAGAACCCATCTCGTGGGAATCCTGCAACGACATAGCGCTCGACTTGACGATTCTGAGCGCCGGGGCGAGCGGAGGAATCTTCGCGAACCCTACGCTCATCCACCATTTGGGAGCGAATGCCGCTGTTTACGGAATTTTGACCGTACTCTGCGACTTGGTTCTGGCCGGCATTCTGGTATATTTTAGACGCTGGCGGAAGTTTCCGACGACAGCCTGGGCAGGTGTCCGTGACTTGCTTCTGGGCGCTGCAAGCATCGTCCTGACCGCTTCCGTTTTGTACTTCGGTCTTTAAGAGGGAGAGCGCAATGAATTTCGTCAGGTTTGCAGGCACGGTGATTGGCAGTTCGGTCGTAGTGACGGCGATGCTCGCGGGCGTTATGAAAGCCATTATGGTTTTTCAGGCCAGGTCTGCTGCCTCCGCGTCGGCGAAGCCCTTCGTCACCGCTAAGTGACGCAAGCTCTGCGTAAGGAACGATTGAACATCCCATCCCATCAAGGAGCCGCAACCCAAGGGTTCACAGTGATATCTTTTCGTATCCGCCATGTGGTAGAACCACATGCTGCGGAGTTTGCGCTTTGAATTACCAGGGAGAAACAATGGCAGAAGGAACTTGCGATATCGGTTTGATTGGCTTGGCGGTGATGGGGCAGAATCTCGTTTTGAACATGAACGACCACGGTTACAAGGTTGCGGTCTTCAACCGCACCACCTCCAAGGTCGATGAATTTCTGGCTGACGAGGCCAGAGGCACGGAGATCGTCGGCGCCCACTCCATCGAGGAGATGTGCGCCCAGCTCAAGTCTCCGCGCCGCGTCATGATTATGGTCAAGGCCGGCGATGTCGTCGACCAGACCATCGAGCAGATCGTCCCGCACCTCGAAAAGGGCGACATCATCATCGACGGCGGCAACTCGCTCTTCACCGATTCCAACCGCCGCACCAAAGACCTGGCCGCCAGGGGCGTCCTCTTCATCGGCACCGGCGTCTCCGGCGGCGAAGAGGGCGCGCGCTTCGGCCCAAGCATCATGCCCGGCGGTAACCCAGAGGCGTGGACGCATGTGAAGGACATCTTCCAGGCCATCGCCGCCAAGGTCGAGGACGGCACCCCCTGCTGCGACTGGGTCGGCGAAGGCGGCGCGGGCCACTACGTCAAGATGGTCCACAACGGCATCGAGTATGGCGACATGCAGCTCATCGGCGAGGCCTACCAACTGCTGAAAGACGCGCTCGGACTGACACCCGGTGAATTTGCTCAGGTCTTCCACGAGTGGAACAAGGGCGAGCTTGACAGTTTCCTGATCGAAATCTCGGAGACTATCTTCGCCAAGAAGGACGACGACGGCGAGCCCATGATCGACAAGATCCTCGACACCGCCGGCCAGAAGGGCACGGGCAAGTGGACCGCCATCTCCGCGCTCGACCTCGGCATGCCGGTTACGCTGATCGGCGAGAGCGTCTTCGCGCGCTGCCTTTCGGCTCTGAAAGACGAGCGCGTGGCCGCCTCCAAAATCCTTGAAGGTCCTTTGCGCATCAAGAGCGTCTCCGGCAAGGAAGAGTTCATCGAAGACGTTCGCCGGGCGCTCTTTTGCTCGAAGCTGATCAGCTATGCGCAGGGCTATATGCTGCTCCGCGAGGCGGGCAAGAACGAGGGCTGGAACCTCAACATGGGCGGCGTGGCGCTGATGTGGCGCGGCGGCTGCATTATCCGTTCGGCCTTCCTGAACGACATCAAGCGCGCCTACGACAAGAACCCGAAGCTCGAAAACCTGCTGATGGACGACTTCTTCTTCGGTGTACTGAACAAGTACCAGGCTGGCTGGCGCAAAGCGATCATTCACGCCATCGAGATCGGCGTTCCAACCCCGGCGTTCTCGACCGCGCTGGCGTTTTACGACGGTTATCGGACGGCTCACCTGCCTGCAAATCTTCTGCAGGCGCAGCGTGACTTCTTCGGCGCGCACACTTACGAACGCATCGACAAGCCTCGCGGCGAGTTCTTCCACACCAACTGGACCGGCCGCGGCGGCCGCGTTTCGTCGTCAACCTACAACGCGTAACGCAGACGGAATGGGCCGGCGATGATAGACATCGCCAGCCCATGCCTGGTCTCTCGGAGCACGGATTAGAGCAGATCCGCCCCGCGACCTATCGTCTCTGGCACAATATCCGGCACCGAAACCTCTTTGGCGGATGCAATATCCTGTGCCCCGGTAGCTGCCAGTGAGTCCATCGCCCCCTGAATCTCTTCGCGCGAATCGCAGTGAACCGAGAGTAGAATCCCCCCGTCTTTCACGCGCCCGACCAGCCGCTTCGCCTCGTACTCCGGGATCCCGACCCCGACCATCGCGCCGACGATCCCGCCGAACGCCCCGCCAACACCTAAGCCCGCGAGCGCCGCCATAATCGGCCCGGCGGCGATCAACGCTCCGACACCCGGGATCGCCAGTGCGCCTATCCCTGCCAGCAGCCCAAGGGTGCCGCCGATTACCCCGCCCGCGGCACCGCCGGTTGTTGCTCCCTCCGGCGCTTTGGTATTTTTCTCGTGGGCAAGAGAACGCGTCGACTCTTCGTCTGGAAGCAGCACCGAAATGTCGGATTTGCTAAAGCCTACGGAGAGCAGATGGTCGACCGCGCGTTCAGCCTCATTCGGCGTATGTACGATTCCAAAAACCGCTGTTTCATGGGTTGCCACGGCTACACCACGCTGACTTTGTTGACGATGGATGCTGCCGGTACGATCATTGCGGCGTCGAACGCGACCGCATTCCGCTCGTCAGCGGTGTGGACCGGTCCCACGAGCGTAACCCGGCCGCCGGCAACGATGATTTTAATGTTGTGCGCGTAGACGGAGAGCGTGTCGTCGGCGAGGATGGCGCGCCGAATCTGCGCTGCCGTCACGCGGTCCTGGCGATCGTTGGGCTGATCGTCGGCGGTCAACACGGCTGTGGGCGCATGCCGGAACTCTACGTTTCTGCGGGAGTTGTCAGGAGCGACTGGCCGAATCTGCTCTCGCCGCAACGCCGCCGAGGCGCTTGCGACGACGAGTAAGAACATGATTGTGAGGCCCTGACACTTCATGGCAACTACCTCGATTCCTGTCGGCGATCAATAACGATGCTGCAGGTCGAAGCGACCCGCTTGCCGCGCAACACCCGTTGCGCAATCGACTAAAGGGTACGATGACATGAGTTTGGGGGGAGTTGTCTTCCTGTGCAGCACCCTAACATCCCGCTTAAATGCAAAAGCCGGACGGAGAAGCGACCCCGTCCGGCCGTCTGCAAGGCAAACCAGGGACTGTTCTGCGCACACAGGGAATTTAGCGGGGCTCAACCCGGTTCGGGAGCCCCTGCCGCCGCTTTTCCTACTACAGATTTTGCCAGGCGTTGTAGACGTAAACGCCCACGGCGCACACCGTCGCCAGGCCTGCGGCCCCGCCGACGATCTTGAGCAGCGGCTCCGTCTTCTTCAGCTTTCTGACGATCTGTGTCTGAAATTCCTGTTCGTAGTTGACTTCATCCTGGAGGAAAAGCTGATCCTCCTCATAGCGCGACAGCTGCCCACGGTACACACATAATGCAACGAAGCAAGCTGTCAACACCGCCCAAACGGCTAATAAAATGGTATTCAAGGTGGTCTCCTTCCCCTGATTCGGGGCACTTCTCTGCGATTTTGACCGGTCCGGTTCTGAGAGTCGATGCGTTTGTGAGCATCGACCAGCAAGGCCGAGAATACGCCTTTTGCGGTATTCCACACCACAAAAATTTGCATTCGGCTACAACTTTAGTGCAGGTTGGCGTGCAATCGGCAAAGTCACCGTATCCAGGTGTGCAGCACGGCGAAGGCGCCCACGGCCAGCGCCACGACCAGAACCATCAGGCCCAGGATGAAAAACGCGGCCTGCCGCCGGGCCTGCTCGGTGGGCTGCGTGATGCCGAAGGTATTGATGAAGGTGTCGGCCAGAAAGTAGAGAATGCGCACCGATCCAGTATGCGCCGGTTTCTGCATCGCGGGCGGCTGGACCGCATCTATCAGGAGGTCGGCTTGCCGGTGCGTCCGGGCAGGGCTACACTTATTTAGGTTAAGGAGAAATCAAAATGGCCACTGCAACTGTTACCCCCGAAGTAGTCGAAGCTCCGGCTCCTGCTTCAACGCCCGTAAAGCTGACCGACGCGGCGATCGGCAAGGTGAAAGAGATCATGTCCACGCAGGATCCCATTCCGGCCGGCCTGCGCATCGGCGTCGTAGGCGGCGGCTGCTCGGGCTTCCAGTATTCCATGTCGTTTGAAAACCAGAGCGGCATGATGGACAAGGTGCTCCGCTTCGACGACCTGAAGGTCTTCGTCGACGCCACCTCCGCCATGTACCTGAACGGTTGCACGGTCGACTACGTCGAGACGCTCGAAGCCGCCGGCTTCAAGTTCGAAAACCCCACAGTAAAGAGCACCTGCGGCTGCGGATCGAGCTTCAGCGTTTAAGAGCAGGGTACAGGGAATAAGGTGTAGGGAATAGAAGACGCCCTGGAGATCTCCTGGGCGTCTTTCTGTCGAGCAACGAAGGTGAAGGAATCGCGGCGTAGATAATTTGTGCGCGATGTGGGGAAAGTTTATGTTCCTGCGTGCATACACTGGCAGGAGATATTCCCCCTCATGACCCCAGACTCCATTACGCGTCGAAGCATTTCAGCTTTCCGCCTGTCCGGTGATCCCGCATGACGTGGCGAGTGGCTCGAATGGATATCGAGGCAATTCTTGCTCCAGAGGCAAAGGCCGAAGTCCGCCGGGTTGCAGACACTCGCCGGGCTTTTCTATCCGGGCTCAAGCAGGGCTTCCTCTCCGATGAAGAGCTTGCCGAACAACTGCGAAGTGGAGATGCCGACGCACTAGCGGTCCTGTTCAAACGGCATGGCGGTCTGCTCTTCGGCATTGCGCGACGCATTTTGAGAAGCGATGCGGAGGCGGAGGACGCCGTCCAGCAGATCTTCTTCGATGTCTTTCGGTCCATCCACCAGTTCGATCCGGAGAAGGGGAGTTTCAAGCGCTGGCTATTGATGTTCGCTTATCACCGGACCTTCAACAGCCGCCGATCGCAGATCGCGAATCGATTCTTCGACAGCGACCCGCTGGAAGAGGGCGCGCCTGGATTGCGATCTCCCGCGGGGGAGCGATCGCCCGCGGAGAACGGCATTCTGGTCGAGCAGGTTCTGAAATCGTTGCAGACGCGGCAGCGGCGGACGATTGAGCTTGTCTACTACGAGGGCCTGACGGCGGAGGAGATATCGGTCCGCACGGGCGAGAGCGTTCGCGTGGTTCGCCACAACTTATATCGCGGGCTCGACAAGCTGCGGAAGGCTTTTCGCACGGACGCAGCACAGCCCTCGAAGAAGGAAGGGTGAGATGGGCTTAGACCACGAGTTTTACGAGGTGCAAAGCGTCCTGGCGGCAGCCGGACAGCTCACGGCGGCGGAGTTGATCGAACTGGAGCGGCACGCAGATGCCTGCTCCTCCTGCCGGGAGTGCCTGACGGACATGGCGGAGATGAGCCGCGAATTGTTCATGGCGCAAGCTGGGACGATGCCAACCACGACAGCGCCGGCTCGCATGCAGGATAGGTTTCTTGCGCGAGCGTCGCAGTCCGGGATACCTGTGCGTCGCTCTGCTCCGGCGATGGCGGGGGTGCCGCTCGTTGCTGGTGTGGCCTTTGCCGCGGTTCTCGCGGTCGTGATGTTGTCCGGTTGGCGACACCCTTCGGCTCTCGTGACGGAAAGAGACGCGCCGTTCGCTTACGTTGTCGAAGAGAACAAGCCAATCCCGGCTTCAGAGGCGAACGCGTCCAGTGCCAAAGCGCCGCAGGGGGAGGATGAGCTGCTTCACAAGGTGCGATTGAGACAGCGGGCCGGGGTCCAGCGTCGAGCAGCTTCGATAGCAGATGCAAATCGGAACGACGAAATATCGTTGAATCTATCGGCCACGCATAATTTATGGCCTGACGGAATAAGGCCCGGCCAACTTACCGCGATTACTTATATGTCAGCGCCTTCCTTCGCTAAGGATAGCAACATCACCGCTTTCTTCGGACACAGAGATAATAGCAAGTCGGAGGAACGAACATTTCATCTGGATCCTAAGTTGGCTTCACTATCGTTTCTGGAATTTCCGCAGGACCATGATGTGGACTTAGATACTGTCCGTCCAACCTTCACCACTCCTGCATTTCATCTCAACACAAATCGCATCTGGTAACTCAATTCAGGAGCTTGTTGAAATAGAAATCGGCAACTCCGATCCGAAGATCCGGGGCTAAAGCCCCACGCTAATCCCAAACAGCGAAACCGGATGTATTTAACAAGCTGTCAGAAAGAATAGGAGGTCGCTATGAAGCGATCAAGACTACTTACGTTTACTTTCAGTTCTCTATACAGTCTGAGTGCCGGATATGCCCAGACTGCGCCTGTTGCAGCCGCGCCGTCGTCGCCTTCGAGCATTGTGACGTTGAACTTCAACGCCGCCGTGCTGAGTACGGCTGAGGCACAAAGAAGCCCGAGTGCATTGCAGAAGAAGTATCTGCCGCGAGAGCAGGAACTGCAGAAGTTGAATGATGCGATCGAAGCTCTGAAGAAGACGCTGAGTGAGGGCGCAACTAAGTTGAGCGAGGTCGACAGAAGCCAGAAGTTACAGGAACTCGCCGCCAGGGATAAGCAACTTCAGCGTGAGGCGGAAGATTACAAGAACGACTCACAGGCAGAGTCGCAGCAGGCGTTCCAGCAGGTGGCGCAGAAGGTATTCTCGTTCCTTCAGGAATATTCTCAGCAACATGGGTATGCCGCTGTTCTGGAGCGTGGAACCGACGCGGCTCCTGTCGTCTGGTATGCAGCCAGCAGTGTCGATATAACGGAGCAGTTGACGAGGAGCTATGATGCGAAGTTCGGCGGGATCCTGCCGGATAGTCCTGCGGCTACGGGGTCCGCGCCGGGCAATGGAGTGAAAAAGCCTTAAGTCCGCTATGAGCGAACTTAAGGCTTCAGCTTGAGAGGTCTTGTCTCCTCGTTCTGTTGCGTTGCGAACACGATTCCGATATCTTCATGCAATCGCAACACTTCAAAAGTTTCAGCGACAGCATCGCCGTCCGATGGCGCAGGCCATATCTCATTATTTATTCCATTGAAAGCGAGACTCTCCATGACTCTGCTCCGCTTCAGGCAGGCTGCCACTGCGACTTTTGCTCTGCTTCTCCTCTCGGCTGCAACCGCGCAGGAGGCAGGCGACAAGATCGATCTGGATACCCTGGCCCAGATCAAGGCCGAGGCGTATCAGCACTCGCAGGTGATGGAGAACCTCTATTACATCTCCGAGGTCTACGGTCCGCGCGTCAACAACAGCCGCAATCATCGCGCGGCCGCGGAGTGGGCGGTGAAGCAGTTGCAGACGTGGGGCCTCAGGAACGTCCACCTGGAGAAGTTCCAGTTCGGCTATGGATGGCAGATCAGGAAGTTTTACGCCGCCATGGAGACTCCGGCTTACGCCGCGCTGATCGGGTTCCCGCTGGCGTGGACGCCCGGGACTAACGGCCAGATCTCGGCGGATGCGATGTATGCGCCCATTCACTCGAAGGAAGATTTTGCCAAATGGCACGGCAAGCTGAAGGGCAGGATCGTGCTGATGTTCGACCCGCCGCAGCTTCAACTGCACACGCGGGTGGACGCGACGCCTTCGCCGACGGATGAGGAGATTCTGGCGCGCGGAAACGGCGCGCGCGGCGGCGGTCGTGGCGCTGCGCCCGCTGGCGCTCCGGCTGCCGCTCCTGGTGCCGCTGCTCCGCGCGGACGTGGCCGATTCGACGAAGGCACATGGGAGTACACGCCCACATCGCTCGCTCTCGCCGACGAGAAAAACCACGACCTGCGCAACGAGATCAACGCCTACCTGCATGACGAGGCCCCGGCCGTGGTCCTGACCCCGGGCTACAACGGAGACGGCGGCACGATCTTCTCCTCGTACGGCGGCTCGCAGGATCCCAAAGATCCCGTTCCTCCGCCGATCGTCGGCGTGACGCCGGAGCAGTACAACCGCATCGTCCGCCTGCTGCAGCACGGGACCGTGCCGAAGCTGACCTTCGATGTCCAGGTGGAATATGAGAAGGACCAGAGCGCCTACAACGTGGTAGGCGAGATTCCGGGCACCACCAGGCCGGACGAGGTGGTGATGCTCGGCGGCCACTTCGATAGCTGGCAGGGCGGCACCGGAGCCACCGACAACGGCACCGGCTCCGCGGTGGCCATGGAGGCGGTGCGCATTCTGGCGACGCTGCACAAGCCCATGGCGCGCACCGTTCGCGTTGCCTTGTGGGGAGGCGAAGAGGAGGGCCTCTACGGTTCGAAGGCCTATGTGCAGCAGCACTTCGCGCCGCGCGACACGATGAAGAAGACTCCGGAGTACGACAAGCTGGATGTGTACTTCAACGACGACGGCGGCTCGGGCCGGTTCCGCGGCGTCTCGGCCGGAGGCAGTCCGCAGATGGCGGCGATCTTCCGGTCCTGGATCGAGCCCATCAGGGACCAGCACATCGTCTCCGTTTCAGGCGAGCAGTTCCGGCCTACGCTGAGCCCCGGCGGCACGGACTCGAGCACCTTCTCGTGGATCGGACTGAACGGCATCGGCTTCCAGCAGGATGGACTGGAGTACGGCACGCGCACCCACCACTCCAACATGGACCTGTACGACCGCGTGCAAAAGGATGATGTGATGCAGGGCGCCATGATCGAAGCGTGGTTTGCCTGGAACTCGGCCACGCGAGCGGAGATGCTGCCGCGCATCCCGACGCCGGAGCCTTTGAAGAAGTAGCAGCTCCGGCTGCAGATTTGCGAGAATGGAAGGAATGCGCAAATCGCTCCTCGCACTCGCTGTAGCCGCGTTCGGGATCGGCACCTCCGAGTTCATTATCATGGGGCTGCTGCCCGACCTGGCGAGCAGCTTCTCCATCAGCATTCCGAAGGCCGGCGTGCTGGTCACGGCGTATGCGCTCAGCGTGACGTTCGGCTCGCCGCTGGTCGCGCTGCTGCTGGCGCGCACCGAGCGCAAACGCGCGCTGATGATCCTGATGGGCATCTTCGTCACGGGCAATCTGCTTTGCGCACTGGCTCCGACCTATGAGCTCCTGCTCTGCGCGCGAGTGCTTACCGCGCTGTGCCACGGCGCGTTCTTCGGCATCGGCAGCATCGTCGCGACCAACCTGGTGCCGCTCAACCAGCGCACGCAGGCGGTGACGCTGATGTTCAGCGGCCTGATGATCGCCAATGTGCTGGGCGTGCCCGCCGGCACCGCGCTGGGACAGGCGTTCGGGTGGCGCGCCGCCTTTCTGGCGCTGATCCCGGTGGGCCTGATCGCGCTGGCGGCGCTCTACCGCATGGTGCCGGAGCAGCCGTCCGAGGCCGTCGAGTTGCGGAGCGAGTTTCGCGCGGTCATCCGTCCGCAGGTGCAACTGGTGCTGAGCCTCAGCACCATCTCGTCGGTCGCGCTGTTTTGCGTCTTCACGTACATCGCTCCGATGCTCGAATCGATCACGCATCTCTCGCCGCATTCCGTCACCTGGGTGCTGGTTTTGTTCGGGGCCAGCATCACGATCGGCAACTTCCTCGGCGGGCGGCTCGGGGACTGGAAGCCGATGCCCCTGGTACTTAGCGGGCTGGCGCTTCTGATCGGTATCCATCTCGTCATGCCGCTGGCCTTCCCCCATGTGGTGCCCGCGGTCGCGCTGGGGTTCGTGTGGGGACTGGTCCACTTCTGCGCGATCGCACCGCTGCAGGCGAGGATCGTCGAACAGGCGAAGGGCGCGCCGAACCTTGCTTCGACCCTGAATCAGGGCGCGTTCAATCTGGGGAATGCGCTGGGCGCGAGTCTGGGTGGGTTGGTGCTGACGGCTGGGTACGGGTATCTGAAGCTGCCGGTTGCGAGCGCGGTAGTTATGGCGGTTTGTCTGTTGGTTGCAGTCGTGACCGTGCTGGTTGAGAGAAGAGATGCGCGGCTTAGGACTGCCTGAGCTTTCTCAGTTGATGAGTCTGCTGACGATGTACGATGAGTGGACTTGTTGGCCGCACGAACGCTAATGCAACTCTATGTCCATCCTCGACCGTCTACAGCATTGGAGGGAACAAGGCGCCATCTCCACTGAGCAGCAGGCGCATCTGGCGAGCCTCGTCCGCGAAGAGCCGTTCTTGCTCTTCGCTGAACTGAACATCCTGCTTTATGCCGGTGTGCTGGCGTTCGTTGTCGGACTCGGCTGGACGGTTTCCACCTGGTCGGAGCAGCTTGGTGACGTGGTCGTTGTCAGCGTGCTCGGCGCCATCATTGCTGCTTGTCTCTGGTATTGCTTCTCTCGTGCTCCGGCCTGGTCGAAGGCGGAGACGCCCGCTCTGAGCCTGATCTTCGACTATGTGCTTTACCTCTGCTGCCTCGTCTGGTGCATAGAACTTACGTATCTGGAGAAGCGCCTCCACCTGCTCTCCGGACAGTGGGACGTCTACCTTCTAGCCACCGCCGTGTTGTTTCTCCTTCTGGCGTATCGCTTCGACAATCGCTTTGTGCTGTCGCTCGCCTTGTCGTCCCTCGCCGGCTGGTTCGGGCTGACGATCTCGCACCTGCCGTTCGCTCAGAGCGCTTCTTACCGCCTATACGCCCTGCTCTACTGCCTTGTGGCCGGGGCGGGCGGCACGGCATTTTGGCGAATGGGATTGAAGCCACATTTCTTCAACACCTACCTGAACATCATAGCCAACGTTCTCTTCTGCGCGCTGCTTTCGGGTGTGTTCGAACGCGATGGCGGCGGCCTCTGGTTTGTCGCTTTGCTGATGGGCGGGGTCGCTTCGCTCGCGTGGGGGCTTAAGCAGCGGCAGTTTGCCTTCGTCGCCTATGCGGCGGTATATGGTTACATCGGAGTCAGTTCGCTGCTCGTCCGCAATTCCTCCGAAGTAGGCTTTATCCTCTTCTATTTCGTCGTCACCGCAATCGCAATGCTGGCCGGGTTGGTCGCCATCGCGCGACGCTTCGGAAGGACGCAATGAGACTCTACACCGCCGAAAGCCAGGAGACACTGCGGGCGCGCGGGCTTCTGAAGGAATGGAGCGACGATGGTTTGCTCGGCGACGCGCAGTACAAGCATCTTGAGCAGGAGACGGTCTCCGATCTTCGCACGACCAACATGTTCCTGAGAGGCGTTCTGTTCCTCTTCACGCTGATCGTCGTAGGCGCGGGCACGGGACTGTTCTTCGAGATTTTTCTTTCGCGGCCAACGGACTCGACTCTCGGCATCGTCTTCCTGATGCTGGCCCTTCTCTGTTACGCGGGCGCCGAAGCGGCGGTTGCGCAAGCCAGTCTGTATCACCACGGCATCGAGGATGCGCTCGCTGCCTGCTCGGTTGGCTTTCTCTGTGCGGGTCTGCAAGCCAGCCAGGGCTCTCACGCGTTTCAGTCAAACCCGGCCGAGTCGCTGATCCCGGCTGTCTGTGGAATCCTGTCGCTCTGGATCTGGCACCGCTTCGGGTACTGGTACATGTTTCTGGCCGCGATGGTCTTCGGCGTCACGCTGCCGGGCTACTGGACTTCATCCCATGCAGCGCAGCACGGGATCGTTGCCGCTATGTACCTCGCTGGGCTGATCGTTCTAACGGCGGCAGGTTCTCGCCACCGCTTCGACTACCTGAGGAATGCCTTTTCTCTCGCCGAAGCGTTCCTCTGGGCGGGCATCTACCTCGCAATCAATCTCAAGCTCTCAGCGTCGGCCCTGCCAATGCGCTGGTGGGACGCGGGCGGCATGCAGACCTCGTCTGAGTTTGCGCAGCCGTTCTACTGGCTCACGTGGGTGCTTACCTGGTGCCTGCCGCCCATCGTGCTCGCGCGTGGCATTCGCCGGAAAGACCGGTTCGTCATTGCGGTTGGGTTGATTGTTGCCATCCTGACACTGGTTACGAATAAGCCTTACCTGGGCTGGCAGCGGCATACCTGGGACCCGATGCTCCTGGGCATAGTTTTGACCGGTGCCGTGTTGTGGATGCAACGCTGGCTGGGACGCGGCCCCGGAGGAATTCGTCAAGGCTTTACAGCCGCGCGCACCTCAGGGAAAGCAAGTCATGGATGAGTGCGGGGACTGCGGCGCTGGGTCTTATACAGCCAGAATCCATCACGCCGAACACGCAGACACGCACGTCAGACATCCCTGCGCGGGGAGGGGCTTCGGGAGGCGGAGGCGTCAGCCGCGAGTTCTAGCCAAGGGCGATTTGCCCCAGCAAGATTGCGTTCAGGGTCAGGATGACGACCACTACCACCCATCCCGCGACGCGTGTGCGCAACGCGCTGGCGAAGGTCTCCATGACATCCGTACGGCTGGTCAGTATCAGCAGCGGGATCAGCGCGAACGGCAGCGCGAAGCTGAGGACGACCTGCGAGAGCACGAGGATTCTGAATGGGTCGAGCCCGGTGGCGATGACCGCGATGGCAGGCACAATGGTGATGAGGCGGCGCAGGAAGATCGGGAACTTGATGTCGAGGAAGCCCTCGATGATGACCTGGCCGGCCATCACGCCGACGGTTGAGCTCGACAGGCCGGAGCAGAGCAGCGCCACGGCGAAGATGATCGCGGCGGCGGGTCCGAAGAGCGGGCCCAGCGTGCGGTACGCCACGCGGATGGTGTCGGCATTGGGCGTGACCAGCGCGGACGTGTGCAGGAAGGCGACCGCGGCCATCAGGATCATCGCGGAGTTGATGAGCCAGGCGCCGTTCATCGCGACGAAGACGTCGATCAGCTCATAGCTCAAAAACCTGCTAAGAATAGCCCGGCGTTTGCGGCCGGTGGTGTGGCGATGGTCCTCGGTGGTGTGGAGTGCGTTGTTGGCGGGCAGCAGCGCGCCGGTCAGTTCCTTCAGCCGCGGCTGGACGAGCGCGGAGTGCAGGTAGATGACGTGCGGCATGACGGTCGCGCCGAGCAT
The DNA here is from genome assembly GCA_964245315.1 of uncultured Acidobacteriaceae bacterium. GTDB lineage: Bacteria > Acidobacteriota > Terriglobia > Terriglobales > Acidobacteriaceae > Edaphobacter. The sequence goes on from CAXTMK010000029.1 coordinate 25,885, forward strand.
GCCCACCGCAGCGTAGATCGACGCATGGAAGGCAGTGGGCGAGCTGCGATCGAGCGACGGCATGAGCGTTGCGAGCATGGCGCGGTGCCATTCCGGATGCACCAGGAAGACCTCGAAGCCGTAGCAGAGGCCGATCATCGCGACCAGGCCGATGATGCCGCGTTCGAGCCAGAGATGGCCGGCGAGATCGAGCGCCAGGATTGCAAAGACCAGCACGGTGGAGACCAGCGCGGCCAGCAGCAGCGTGGTCTTCGGGCTGGCGCCGTGGGCCTGCAGCAGCGGGCCGAAGAGCAGGTCGAGACCCATGGCTGCGCCCAGGAATTCGGCGAGGTCGGTGGCGATGGCGGCGATTTCGGCGGCCGCCCAGAGCAGCAGCACGACGGGCCGCGCGAAGTGCTTGCGGCAGTTCTGCGGCAGCGTCATGCCGGTGACGATACCCAGCTTGGCGGCGAGGTATTGGATGAGGATCGCCAGGGCGTTCGACCACAGCAGAACCCAGAGCAGGCGATAGCCGAACTGAGTGCCGCCGAGGATGTTGGTGGCGAAGTTGCCGGGGTCGATGTAGGCGACGGATGCGACGAAGGCGGGGCCGAAGTAGGTCCACATCTGGTTGCGGCGGAATTGAGGTTTGGGAGACATTAGGCGGGCCTAAATATTAGGTATACCTAATTTTCATGTGCGCGTCAACGGTCGGGAGTCGTAGAATCGAGTCGAAGGATGCACGGAGAACGAGGCGATGACGGCACGGCGCAAAGGCAACGGTAATACGGAGTCGGTGGACAATTATCTGAAGGCGATTCTGGCGCTGGGCGGCACCGATGGCCGGCGGGTTGCCAGTAAGGAGTTGGCGGACCGGCTGGGCGTGGCGCCGGCTTCGGTGACGAATATGCTGCAGAAGTTGGCCGGCGCGGCGGCTCCGCTGGTGGAGTATGAAC
>CAXTMK010000029.1:26829-39843 GCA_964245315.1 uncultured Acidobacteriaceae bacterium
GCATCGCGGGGTGCTGCTGTCGGCGGCGGGGCGCAGGCGGGCGCTCGAAGTGCTTAGGCATCATCGTCTGATTGAGACGTTCTTATACGAGATTCTGGACTACCCGATCGAAGAGGTGCATGAGGAGGCGGAGCGGTTGGAGCACTTCATCTCGGAGCGCTTCGAGGAGCGGATCGCGGCCAAGCTGGGGCATCCCAAGCTCGACCCGCATGGTCACTCGATCCCGACGATGGAGGGCGAGATGGCGCGGCGCGAGTCGATGCTGCTGACCGACGTGGTGAGCGACGGGACGTTCGAGATTGAGAGCGTTTCGGATCGCGATGCAAGGAATCTGCGGCTGATCGAGGCCTGCGGGATTACGCCGGGAGCGAAGCTTCGAGTGCGCAGGAATGCTTCGGCGGAGGGGTACTCGGTGAGCATCGGCAGATCGGGGAAGGCGTTCGATCTGTCGCGGGATGTGGCCGGGGATGTGCGGTTGGTGCGGGTGGAGAAGTAGGGATCGGTAGTAGGCCCACTCATCGCGATGGTGCCGCGATGAATGGGGCACAGATTGGGAGAGTTGATGAAGGTCCTGGTGATTGGCGGGGGTGGGCGCGAGCATGCGCTGGTTTGGGCGTTGGCGAAGAGCGCTCGGGTAAGCGAGGTGGTTTGCGCGCCGGGCAATGGCGGCATTGCGGCGCTTGCAAGGTGCGTGGCGGTGGATGTGGCGGATGTTGCGGCGATGGTTTCGCTGGCGCGGAACGAGCGGGCGGACCTGGTGGTGATTGGGCCGGAGGTGCCGCTGGCGGCGGGTGTGGTGGATGCGCTGCAGACGCGCGGAGTACGGGTGTTCGGGCCTACGCGGGCGGCGGCGATGCTCGAGACAAGCAAGGCTTTCGCGAAGGAGTTCATGCGGCGCTGGGACATTCCGACGGCTGCCTATGCAGTGTGCGGGACGGTGGACCTTGTGCGTGGAGCGCTCGAAAAGTTCGGCGAGGGCGCGGTCGTAAAGGCAGATGGCCTGGCCGCGGGTAAGGGCGTCGTGCTATGCGAGACGCAGGATGAGGCGATCGATGCGGCGGAGGAGATGTTCTCGGGCGAGTTGCTCGGGGCGTCGGTCGAGAGCGTTGTCATCGAGGAGATGCTCGACGGGCCGGAGGTTTCGTTCTTCGCCATCTGCGATGGGACGAAGGCGGTCGCGCTGGCGGCGGCGCAGGAGCACAAGCGCATCGGCGAGGGGGATACGGGCGCGAACACGGGCGGGATGGGCGCATATTCGACCGATGAGCTGATCTCGCCGGAGATGACGCAGTGGCTGCTGGAGCATGTGGCGCAGCGCGTGGTCGACGGCATGCGGCAGGAGGGCACGCCGTTTGCGGGGATGCTGTTCATCGGGCTCATGATGACCGGGCACGGGCCGAAGGTGCTGGAGTTCAACACGCGTTTCGGCGATCCGGAGACGGAGGCTATTCTGCTTCGGCTTGACACCGATCTGCTCGACATCCTGGAAGCCGCTGTGGACGGGCGTGTGGGGTCGCTGGAGATAAGGCTGAAGCCGGGCGCGAGTGCTTGCGTGATCGCGGCCAGCGAGGGGTATCCGGGCAAATACGCCGTCGGAAAGGTGATTGCGGGGCTGGATCGCGTCGGGAATGGCGTGGAAGTGTTCCATGCGGGGACCGCTGTGCGGGACGACGAGATTGTGACGGCGGGCGGCCGCGTGCTGGCGGTGACGGCGGCGGGACATGATCTGAAAAGCTCGCTCGACAAGGTTTACGCGGCGCTGCGCGAGATTTCGTTCGAAGGCATGCAGTACAGGCGGGATATCGGCGGCAAGACGTTGCGGCAGACGTAATCGAACCCGTAGGCGCAGTGCACCCGCCGCCAATCGCTACAATAGAACTCATGCACGTCCACTGCCATCGCTGCCACGCTACGCTTCCCCCGGCGGCACCGGGTTCCAGCCGCGGCGACGAAGACGCACTGCTCTTCTGCCCTCGCTGCGGCGCCCCACAGATTCTGCTGCCGGAGCACCTGCGCCCCGATTCTCCGGCGGACTTCGCGACAGGCTCTACCGGCACCGCGCCTCCGCCCCGCCCGGCATCCACAAGTCCTGTCGACTGGCAGGCCGCCATCAAGGCCGGAGCCTGGGTTGCAGCGGTCGGTGTCCTGCTCGCACTGCTTGGGCTCAGGTACAGCGCGGCGTCGCTGCTCTGCACGTTGTGGGTCATCAGCGGCGCGGTTGTAGCCCTGGGACTCTACGCCCGCAGCCGTCCGCAGTCCCGGCTGGACGCGAAGCTGGGTTTGCGCATCGGCGTAGCAACCGGTCTGTTGATGGGCGCCGCCATCGGCATCGGATTCGCGGTCGTGGGTCTGGTGATGCGATTTGGGACCCATTCCATGCAAGGCTTCGACGCCGAAATGGCCCAGGTCTTCGGCCTGTTTCGCGCGCAGATGGTGGACCGCCTGACAGAGCAGAATCAGCCGCCCATCCTGCAGCAGAGCATGCTCGGCTTCATGGACTCGCAGGAGTTCAAAGCCGGGGCGGTGCTCTCGTATGCGGGTTTGCTCGGCTGCCTGATCGTTCTCTTTTCGGCCTGCGGCGGCGCCTTCGCCGGTATGCTGCGCGCCGCGCAATCGCCACGGCACGGCCTGCGTCGCGGCGACTAGCCCGGCCACGAAGTGCATCCGCGGGCTGCTATCATCACAGACGGAAAGCGTGGGAGCGAATGAGCGAGGAAGCAAGCAAAAAGAAGCCGGAACTCAGGTTGAAAGGCCGGCTCATGTCGGCGTCGGAGATTGAACGGACATTGGTCCGGCTGGCGCACGAGATCGTCGAAAAGAACGCCGGCGCGGCCAACCTGGGACTGGTCGGAATCAAGCGCCGCGGCGTTCCGCTGGCCGAGCGCCTTGCCAGACTGATCGAGAAGATCGAGCGTGTACCCGTGCAGACCGGCATGCTCGACATCAGCTTCTACCGCGACGACCTCACCACCGCCGGGCCGCGGCCGACGGTGAACAAAGGCGACATCGGCTTCGACGTCAACGGGCGCGACATCATCCTGATGGACGACGTGCTGTACACCGGCCGCACCATCCGCGCAGCGCTGGACGCACTCTTCGATCACGGCCGCCCCAAGAGCGTGCAGCTGCTGGTGCTGATCGACCGCGGCCACCGCGAGTTGCCCATCCAGAGTACCTTTACCGGACGAACGATTCCCACATCGTCGCGCGAGATTATCGAGGTGAAGCTGCGCGAGGTGGACGAGGACGAACAAGTTCTCTTGGTGGAACTGGCCGATTGACAACCATGAATGCGGGTGCCCCATGTCTCGATTCCGAGACGTGGGCCGGAGCGGCGAGAATGAACGAGGTACACCCCAACTCCCTCATCACGGTTGCGACCCTCACCATTCCCGAAGTCGCAAGTATCCTCGCCCTCACCGATCACCTCGAATCCCTCAGCTCAGCCGAAAGATCGAAGCTGCTCTCCGGCCGCCGCATCGCGCTCCTCTTCTATGAGTCCAGCACCCGCACCCGAACCTCGTTCGAACTGGCCGCCAAATCGCTCGGCGCGGTCACCACGCTGGTCTCGGACAAGTCTTCTTCAATTGAAAAGGGCGAGTCGCTCAAAGACACCGGCCTTACCCTGAAGGCGCTGGGCGCGGAGTGCATCATCCTGCGCCATCCATCGAGCGGCTCGCCCTTCGTGCTCGCGCGGACCACCGGCCTACCGGTCCTGAACGCGGGCGACGGCATGCACCAGCATCCGTCGCAGGCGCTGCTCGACCTGCGCACGATCCTGCGGCGGCTTGGGCTTGGCGGGCGCGCAATCGATGAGAACACATTGCGCGGAGTCACCGTTACGATCACAGGCGACATCCGCCACAGCCGCGTCGCGCGCTCGAACGCGATGCTGCTGCCGCGGCTCGGAGCCAAGGTCCTGCTCTGCGGACCGCCCGAGTTGCTGCCCGAAGAGGCGGCATCGCTGCATCCAGACATCGAGATCGTCCGCGACTTCGACGCCGCGCTAAGACGCTCGCAGGTAGCCATGATGCTGCGCATCCAGCGCGAGCGGCTCGCCGGGCTGGAGGTCGATCTGGCCGACTACATCGCCAGGTATCAACTCACCGAAGCAAGACTGGGTGCCCCACGTCTCGCTTCTGAGACGTGGGACGGAGCGGCACCGATCGTCGTCATGCACCCCGGGCCTATGATCCGCGGGTTGGAGATTCAGGGCGAGGTTGCCGACCTGCCGCAATCCGCGATAGAAGAACAGGTCTCGCACGGCCTCGCTATCAGAACCGCCCTGCTTGTCCGCGCGCTAGGAGTTCAATGAGCACCACGATCATCCAAAACGGCCACCTGATCGATCCCGCCAACGGAGTCGACGCCCCGCGCGACCTCCTACTGCGCGACGGACTCATCGCCGCCGTCGAAGCCCCCGGCGCATTCACCGAGGTCGAAGGCGAAACCATCGACGCGACCGGCCTGATCGTCGCGCCCGGACTCATCGATATCCACGTTCACCTGCGCGAGCCCGGCCAGACCTACAAGGAGACCATCGCCACCGGCACCGCGGCCGGCGCGGCAGGCGGCTTCACCTCTCTTGTCGCGATGCCCAACACCATCCCGGTCAACGATTCCATTTCGACCCTCGCCTGGATGCTGGACCCCGCCCGCAACCCCACCGTGCGCCTCTTCGCGATGCCCGCCGCAACGCTTGGCTCCCTCGGCGAACAACTCTCCGACTTCGAAGCCCTCGCCAAAGCCGGCGCGCTCGGTTTCACCGACGACGGCAAGCCCATCCTCAAGCCGGAAATCATGCGTGCTGCTCTCGTTGCCGCTGCCCGCCTCGGCCTGCCCATCTCGCAGCACGCCGAAGACCCCGCGCTCTCCTGCGGCGCCATCATGAACGCCGGCCCGGTAGCCTTCCGGCTGGGCCTGCGCGGCTACCCCGCCGAGGCCGAGGCAAGCATCGTCCGCCGCGACATTGCGCTGCTCCGCGACATCGAGCGCGCGGAACACTTGCGCCCGCACCTGCACGTCCAGCACGTCTCCACCGCGCTCGCGCTCGATGCCATCCGCGGGGCCAAAGCTCAGGGCCTGCATGTCACCTGCGAGGCCGCGCCGCACCACTTTACCCTGACCGACGAAACAATCGGCGACTTCGATACTAACGCCAAGATGAACCCTCCGTTGCGCGCCGAGGACGACCGTCAGGCCGTAATCGCCGCGCTGCTCGATGGTACGGTGGACTGCATTGCCACCGACCATGCCCCGCACGCGAAGCACGAAAAAGAAGTCGAATTCGAGCGTGCGCCCAACGGCATCACCGGCCTCGAAACCGCGCTGGGATTAGCATTGCGCATCCTGCACCGCGAGCACGGCATGCCGCTCTCGCGTGTCATCGCCCTGATGAGCGCCAATCCGGCGAGGCTCGTGAAGCTACGGCATGCTGGTTCGCTTAACGTTGGTAGCTGGGCCGACTTGGTTCTCTTCGACCCAGCCACCGAGTGGAAGTACGGCGCCAAGGCGTCGCTTTCGAAGTCGAAGAACTCACCCTTTGATGGCGCGCCAATGCTGGGTAAAGTGAAGGCCACCCTCGTCGCCGGCAAGGTCGTCTTTCGCGCCTGACTCTACAATCAAGCACAGCGATGCCGAAATCCAGCACCACGTACCCGCAATCCGACCGCGAACTGATCCGCCTGATCGAGCGCAGCCCCTCACACCGCGCCGGGTACAAGCAGTTAGTCCGCGAGCTCGGCCTGGGCGGCGGACGCGAACGCCGTCTGCTGCTCGAGCAACTCGCCCGCATCACCCTGCGCGGCGAACTCATCAGGCTCGACACCGGCCAATGGGCCTTGCCGCACGCAACCCCCGAGAAGACCGCACGCACACGGCCCGACTCACCCGCGGAGGCCGCGCAACGCATTACCCGCGACAAACTCGTCGCGGGCAAGCTCGACCTGCATCGCGACGGCTTCGGCTTCGTCCGGCCCAACGGCTCGGGATCGCGCGAGGACGACCTCTTCATCCCGCCGAATGAGCTGAACGGCGCCATGCAGGGCGACGAAGTGTTGGTCGACGAAGCGCCGCCGGGGCGAGATGGCCGGCGCTCGGGGCGCATCCTGCGCATCCTCACGCGGCGCAACCCCACCGTCGTCGGCATCTTCCACTATGCCAAGCCTGCGGGCAGGCGCAGCGGCGAATTCGAGCCCTACTCCACCGCGCGCTTCAACTTCGTCACCCCGCTCGACGAGCGCATGACCCAGCCCATCCTGATCCCCGACGGACCAAACGGCCAGGTCATCCTGCCGCCCGCGCCGACCGAACACCGCGTCCTGGGCGGCGAAGCGCATCGCACCGTCCCCGCGTTCGACTCGCTCGAAGGCCTAGCCGTCGACATCGAGATTACCGATTTCCCTTCGCTCTCCAAACCCGCGCGCGGTCGAATCCTCGAGATCCTCGGCCATCCCGACGACTTCGGCGTGGATGTAGAGATCGTCATCCGCAAGCATCGCCTGCCCTACGTCTTCCCGGCCAATGTTCTCGTCGAAGCCACCGACTCCGCTACCCAAACCGTCGACAAACTGAGCGATGAGGAACTCGCGCTGCGCCACGACTTTCGCGGCCTTCCGATCGTTACCATCGACGGCGAAACCGCGCGCGACTTCGACGACGCCGTCCACGTCCAGCGCCTGCCCAACGGCAACTGGCAGCTGCAGGTGCATATCGCCGATGTATCGCACTACGTAACGCCCGGCACCGCGCTGGATCTTGAAGCCCGCCTGCGCGGAACCAGCGTCTACTTCCCCGATCGCGCCGTGCCGATGCTGCCGCCCGCGCTCAGCTCCGGGATTTGCTCGCTGCGGCCCAATGAAGACCGCCTCGTCCTGAGCTGCATCGCCGAGATCGACAACGCGGGCGAGGTCGCGGAGTTCGAGCTCTGCGAAGGCATCATCCGCAGCGCGGCCCGGATGACGTACACGCAGGTTCAAAAAATCCTCGACGGCGATGCCGAAACCCGCGCCGCGTTCATCCAGCTCGTCCCGGCCTTCGAGCAGATGCACGAGCTCGCGCTGCTGCTGAACCAGAAGCGCCACCGCCGCGGCTCCATCGACTTCGACCTGCCCGAGCCGGTCATCCAGTTCGATCTGCAGGGCAACATGGCCGCGATCACCCGCTCCGAGCGCGGCTGGTCCAACCGGCTGATCGAAGAGTTCATGCTCACGGCCAACGAGTGCGTCGCGCACTGGCTCGAAGCCCAGGGCGACAGCATCTACCGCATCCACGAACTGCCCGACCCCAAACGCATCCTCGACTTCGAAGAGACCGCCGCAACCTACGGACAGACGCTCGGCTTCGCCTCGCTGCCGGTGAAGAAGTTCACCATGAAGTCCGACCGCCGCTCGCAACGGGCGGATCAGCAAAGACGTGGCTCCGGCCAACCTGCGAAGACGCACGACGTACCCGAATCCATCCCCGTCACCCCGCAGATGTACCAGCGCCTGACGGCGAAAATCGCCGGTACGCCCGAAGAGCGCATCCTGTCGTTCCTGATGCTGCGCTCGCTCAAACAGGCTCGCTACAGCGAGAAGAACGAGGGCCACTTCGCGCTCGCCAGTCCCAGCTACACGCTCTTCACCTCGCCCAGCCGCCGCTATCGCGACCTGATCGTCCACCGCCTGCTGCGCGCAGCCCTTCGCGCCGGAGCCGAACCTACCGGCGGCCCCATCCTCTCCACCGACCCGCAACCCTGGTCGTCGAGGAGCGGCGAAAAACTGGGTGCCCCACGTCTCGCTTCTGAGACGTGGGACCGGACCGGCGACACCTTCCATCTCCCGCTCGAAGAACTCTCCGCCATCGCGCTCGAATCCTCCCAGGCCGAGCGCCGGGCCGACGAGGCCGAGCGCGAGCTGATGGAGTGGAAGAAGATCAAGTTCATGCAGGACCGCGTCGGCGAAGACTTCCACGCGACCATCCTCTCCTGCACCAAATACGGCTTCTTCGTCGAGCTCGACGACCTCTTCATCGAAGGCCTCGTACCGCTGCAAACGATCTCGGATTCGCTGCCCTTCGGCTCGCAGGAGCGCTTCGTCTTCCGCGACACGGACCGCGCCATCGTCGGCGCGTCATCGGGTCGCGTCTTCAAGCTCGGCCAGCGCGTGCATGTGCTGCTCGACCGCATCGACCGCCCGGCGCGCCGCCTGCAATTCGCGCTGGTGCCGGGGCAGGAGCCGCAGGCCAAAGCCCCGCGCAGCCTGCGGAAATCCAAACCTGCGAAGGCGGAACACCTCAGCCCGACCCGCACGGGTAAACCGGGTAAAGCGAAATCCAAAGCGCGTGCCCGCGATAAAAAATCCAAGGGCAAACGGCGATAGGGACGGTACACTCTGCGCATGACACTCAGATATGTTTGGGCGGTGGCACTTCTGGGCGCGACGGCGGCGCAGGCGCAGGCATTCTGCGACAAGGTGAAGGCGCTGGCGAACGCGCCGGCGGTGGCGGCGGCGCACTGGGGCGTGTCGGTGACGGCGCTCGACGGGACGGTGCTCTGCTCGCTGAACGAGGCGCAATTGTTCCGTCCGGCCTCGAATAACAAGCTGTTTACGATGGCGGCGGGGCTGGCTTTGCTAGGGCCGGAGCGTCGCTTTATCACGACGGTAGTGGCTGAGGGCGATCTGACAGGCGGCCTGCTGCATGGGAATCTGCGTCTGGTGGGCGGCGGGGATGCGAACTTTGGCTCGACTGACGTGCCTTATGTCGAACCGTCGCTGCGGCCGAAGGGGCCGGTACAGGAGCCGGCGACGATCAAAGATATTGAGGACTTGGCGGATCAGATTTATGCGAAGGGTGTAAGGACGATCTCGGGAGATGTCGAGGGGAGTGACGGCTATTTTATTTGGGAGCCGTACCCGAAGGGATGGGAAATCGACGATCTGAATGCAGACTACGGAGCTCCCGTTTCGGCGCTAACGATCCACGACAACGCCCTTGAAATCGATATCGCGGCCGCGCCATTTAGTGGCAGCGTTCCCGTTCCGAGTTTTGCACCCGCAGTTCCGTACTACCGAATAGAGGGGCGTCCGCAGGCGGTGAGCGGCGGTGAAGGTTGCGGTCGCATAAGTCTTGATCGGGCGTTCGCGTCGCGGGTGATCGACGTCGAGGGCGAAATCCCGCTACAGGTGAAGCTCTGCAAGCTGCACACGGCGATTGAAGATCCGGCCGAGTATGCAGCAATCGCGCTGAAGCTCGCCCTCAAACGTCGGGGAGTTCAAATTGGCGGTGTGGCTGTCGCGCAGCATACTCGATTGCCCGGCCTCGTCTTGGTCAATGGAGAGGGTCGCCCACTGAATGAGATGATTTCAGATGTTCTTTCCGGCTTCGGAGATCGGTATGGGTGCAGCGACCGATTTCCCATCCTTGGGCCCGGCCCCATTACGCTGGCTACACATCAATCGCCGAGCCTGGGGAGCGACCTAACCTATACTGTTAAGGCGTCAGATAACCTGCACGCGGAAATTCTGCTGCGCAACCTTGGAGCGGTTTACTCTTGCGCGGGTACCAGCTTGCTTAAGAGAAGCCTGGGGGTTGTGAGCACCTATCTGTCCCAGATAGGGATAAGAGCTTCCGACTTCGTGCTGTATGACGGCTCGGGTCTGAGTGGGCACGATCTGATCGCGCCGCGTGCGTTCACACAACTGCTGGTCTACGCGGCGAAGCAGAAGTGGTTCGACACCTTCAAGGGAGCGCTGCCGGTGGGAGGCGTGGATGGCACGCTGGCGAGCCGGTTTGGGGCTCCGGGTTCGAAGCTCGCTGGCAAGGTATTTGCGAAAACGGAAACACTGGGCGAGTCGCGGGCGCTCTCGGGATATGTAACCGCAGCCAGCGGGAAGACCGTCGTGTTTTCGGTAATGGTGGATAATCATCCGCCGGGGACTACGGCCGATCGGGTGGCTATGGACAGGATGGTGGAGGCGATCGCGGCGGGAAATTAGGACAGCTGCAAAATAAAGGAAGAACGCAAAGGGTGCAGAGGGAAGCGCGAAGGACGCAGAGACGGCGGTGTCCAAGCATAATAAAGGTTATGAGATTGGGATTTCTGAATGCGCTTGCTGCTGGTGCGGCGGTAATGCTCGCGGGGTGCCGCTCGACTCCTCCGCCTACGCCGTTGTCGGATCTGACCCCGCAGCAGACGGCGGGGCATGCGGTGTTTGAGACGCGCTGCGCGGTGTGCCATTACGACCGGAGGAGCGGGGCGCTGCATGGGCCGTCGCTGCTGGGACTGTATAAGAAGCCGGCGCTGCCGAGTGGCGCGGCGGCGACCGACGAACGCGTCTCGGCGACCATAGTGCATGGGCGCAACCAGATGCCGCCGATGGGGAACGTTCTGGGAGAGGGCGATCTGAACGACCTGCTCGCATACCTGCACACGCTATGACAGACAAACTGCCAGTGACGGACATGGCGGGCGGCTCGGCTGCCAAAGGGCGCATGCTGCCGGGAATCGCCGCGATTGCGATGTTTCTGCTGTTTTTCACGCTGCTGAATGCCTTTGCGGCGACCCGGAACATCTACGGCACGGGACGCGCGAAGTATGGAGCGCTTACGCTTTGCACGATGCTTGTCGCCGGGCTCTTCGGGTTGTTGCGCATGCGGCGATGGGGGTTTTCGATCGTACTGGCCGGATGTCTGCTGCTGAGCGTCGGGTTTTTTTTTTACTTCAGTCACACTCACCAGATGCGCATGCTGGTTTGGGGATTGTTCATGCTGGTGTTCTTTCTGTATCTGGTCAGGCCTGAGGTTCGGGACCGGATGGTTTAGGGGGAGAGCGATAGGTCGCGCTTTCAGCACTTCGGTTCGTGGGTGTGCGAAACCCAGGGCTTCGCCCTGGGCTGGGATATGCCGGGCCTTCGGCCCTGAAACTCCGGAGCGTACAGCGGATACAATAGTCGAGATGGCTTCCTCGCCCCCTATCGCCGACCGGCTCTCCGAACTCGTGCAGATCGATCTTGCGCCGAAGACGCCGGTGCGCAAGCCGGAGTGGCTGAAGGCGAAGGCGCCGTTCGGCGAGACCTTCCATGCGCTCAAGAAGATGGCGCGCGACCTGCATCTGCACACGGTGTGCGAGAGCGCGCACTGCCCCAACATCGGCGAGTGCTGGAACCAGAAGGCCGCGACGTTCATGATGCTCGGCAACCTGTGCACGCGGCGCTGCGGGTTTTGCGCGGTGCCCAAGGGCCGGCCGGAGCCGATCGATTTCGACGAACCGCGCCGCGTGGCGTATGCCGTCGCCCAGCTGGGTCTGGCGCATGCGGTGGTGACGAGCGTCAATCGTGACGACGATAATCTGGGCGCGGCGCGGGCGTTCGTCGAGGTGATCCGCGAGATCCGGCTGCAGGCGCCGGGATGCCGCGTCGAGGTGCTGACGCCGGATTTTCAGGGTAAGGAAGAGTCGCTGCGGATGGTGGTCGATGCCGCGCCGGAGATTCTGAACCACAACATCGAGACGGTGCCGCGGCTGTATCGCGTGGCCAAGTCGGGCGGGAAGTATCCGCGGTCGCTCCGGTTTCTGGAGCAGGCCAAGGAGATGAACCCGCACCAGGTGACGAAGACGGGCATCATCGTCGGGCTGGGCGAGGAGATGCACGAACTGCTGACCGTCTTCCGCGACCTGGCCGATCGCAAGGTGGACATTCTAACGATCGGGCAGTATCTTCGGCCTTCGAAAGACCACCTGGTGATGAGCCGTTTCTACACGCCGGAGGAGTTCGCGTTCCTGAAGCACGAGGCGCTGGCGATGGGGTTCAGGCATGTGGAGTCGGGGCCGCTGGTAAGGTCGAGCTACCACGCGCAGGAGCAGGCTGAGTCGACGGGGCTGGCGTAATGGCCATTCCCAGCGAAGTGCGGCGCGTGCAGGCGGCGATCGATAACAACAATCGCAGGGAGCTGGAGTGGAGTCTCTGGTACGCGCGGATGCGGCAGACGGTGTCGTCGGCGCGGCCCGCGGATGTGAAGTATTGGAGCGCGGTGGAGCGGCAGGTGCAGGAGATTCTGGATCCTCCACCGCCGGCGAAGGTTTATCCGACGCGAAAGAAGAAGAAAGAGAATCGTGGATTGGGGCTCGGGCCTTTGCCGGGCGCTGACGAGGCTTAAGTTTCTCGTGACTTAACCAGGCGTATGGTACATTTTGAACACATGCAGAGCGCCGTCCAGCCCGCGTTTGTGTGCCGCATGCTCCTTCGCTGTTGTCGCTAGTCCCATCCCTCCCAGTCTTCCATTTGGCCCCTTGTATAACGCCGAAGCCCGTGCGTACTCTGCCCACAGTCATCGAGGAGATCCTTATGCCGTCCCCGGAAAAACCCTCGCCCCGATTCGCTGTTTCGCTCGATGTCTGGGCGGTCCTGCTTTCCTTCGCCCTGGCGCTGCTGGTTCGCGTCGGGCTCATACACTCCGTGCCCTGGTAAGAGGAGAGACACAGTGCAACCGACCGAAACACTTCCCCTGCCGCCCGACACCGGACATGATCAGGACGAACCGAACCGGCACGGCATCTTCGGCCTTATCCCGGGCATTGCTCTGCTGGCCGTCGTCGGCTACGCGGGCAAGTTCATCGAGCAGGCGATCGCCCGCTACGGCAAGGCCAACCATCTCGTGCTGCCAAACATCGAGTACGTTCTGTGGGCGATCCTCATCGGCCTTGTGATCGCCAATACTGTCGGCGTTCCGCGCATCTTCCGTGCCGGCGTCGCCACCTACGAGTTCTGGCTCAAGGCCGGCATCATCCTGCTCGGCGCGCGTTTTATCCTGGGAGACATCCTCCACCTGAGCGGCATCTCCTTCGTGCTCATCTTTATCGAGCTTGCGCTGGCGCTTACGTTCATGACCTATCTGGGCCGCGGCTTCAACCTGCCGCCCAAGCTCACCTCGCTGCTGGCGGTTGGTTCGAGCATCTGCGGAGTCTCCGCGATCATCGCCACGCAGGGCGCCATCGATGCCGACGAGGAGGACTCGTCGGTCGCCATTGCCGCTATT
>CAXTMK010000030.1:0-6987 GCA_964245315.1 uncultured Acidobacteriaceae bacterium
ACACTCATCAACGGATCCATACTTGCGCCTCCATGATTCCCTTTGCTTTGTCGGAGAATAGCTGCACGAATTCCTGACTGATACAGGTCGCGTGACACTTTCGAGAAGTGTCACAGGACAGCGTTGGATGGTTTAATCGGACGTACACAGGAAGGCGACGATGCAGATTGCGTTGAGCAAAGACAGTGACGTCCCACTGAAGCAGCAACTTACAGAGCAGATTGTCTTCCTCATCACGACCGGACAGCTCAACGCAGGCGACGAATTACCCAGCGTGCGGGCGCTCGGCAGACAGAGCAAGGTGCACCACAATACGGTGAGCGAGGCGTATCAGGAGCTTGTCCGGCGCGGCTGGCTGACGCGCCGCCCAGGCAGCCGGCTGGTGGTGGGAAAGAGTCTGGGCAAGCCGTCGATGGGGACGCACGATCTCGATGACCTCATCAACTACAGCATTCAGCGCGCGCGCCGTATGGGATACGATCTCCAGGCGCTCAGGCTGCGGGTCCGCGAGCGCCTGCTGGCCGAACCGCCTGACCACCTTCTCGTCGTCGAGCAGGAGCCGGGTCTGCGCGAAATCATTCGGCGAGAGGTTCACGAAAGCTTGAGCTGGCCTGCCCGGAGCTGCTCTTACGACGAGTTCGTCAAAGAGCCGGGGCTGGCGATCGGCGCGCAGGTGCTGATCGCAAATCATGTCGTCGGCGCCATGAAGTCTCTTGTCCCTTCCACCAGGCCTGCGTTGGGCGTTGTTTATTCGCTCGCGGCCGAACACGTCGAGTTGATCCAGCAGCTTGAGAACCCGTCCATCATCTCGCTCGTCTCGGTAAGCGAAGGTCTGCTGAGAACGGCAAAGAGCATCTTTGCGCCGGCGGTCGGGAAGAGACATGTACTCAAGGAGGTGTTGGTCAAGGACACAGGCGCGTGCAGCTTAGGCGACAGCGACCTCACCTTTTGCGACACCGTCACGTTCGCACTAGTGCGTTCTCGCCGCAAGGTGCGTTATCAGCTGATCGCCGCGGATTGCCTCTCCAGCCTTGCCGCGTCGCTCCAGTGACCGGCGCGCATGACGGCGGAGTCGATGCGTCAGACAGGCCGGCATCGCTCTTGCTCCCAGGTTCAGCTCCTCCGTCGGAAGGATGGCACACGTCGGATCTCCGGAGCAGCAAGGGGCGATATAATTGGGGCGAAACGCCATTCAGATTGAGAAAGAGGCTGTTTGCGCGTGATCTTGCCGCCAGCTTTTTCCGACTACAAATTGCTCGGCGAGTTGCAGTCGATTTACGCGGAGCACCGCTACCTCGACGTGTGGAACGCCGCGTCAAGTCAGTGGAATCCCGCCACAGACATCGATCGACTTTCCGTCGACGAAGGCCTCTTTGCGGCGCGACTGTCTACCAGGCTGGGAGGTCCGCGGCTGGGCAGAAAGCTCTTTCGCAGAGCCAAGGCTCTCGCACCCTCAGACCCAAAGGTGCGGTACTTCACCGAGCATCTGCACGTTCCCGGCCAGTTGCTGCTCGACGAGTTGGCAGCATTTGAGGCCGGTCCCGACCTGGGCGGCGACGACTTCGAGGCTCGAGCGAACTGGCTGGCGCACCACGCCGTCGTCTGGGCTCGTTTGCGCAATCTGCCGCGAGCTCTTGAACTGATGCGGCAGGCGCATGCGCTCCTGCCCGATGACTGCTGGCTGTACGCCCGCGAGGCCGACATCCGGGGCATTGGTGATGACTGGGACACCGCCCTCCGCTTCGCCGAGCAGGCATCGTCGCTCGATCCCAGGTCGCCATGGGCGGCAATCAGCCTGGCCAGCGCGTTGATGAACACAGGCCAGATGGAGCAGGCCGTCGAACGCATCACAGCCACTGCGGCAGACACCCAATCGAGCGATTTGCTGCAGGCTGCGTGCTGGTACCACTGTGCCTGGACCGAGTCGCTGGAAGGGCAGGACCGTATCGATTCGCTGGCTCGTGCGCGTGCGCTGGCGGACCGCATTGAACCCCTGGCTCCGTTGGCCGACCGTGAGTTCAAGGCCGATCTGGCGCGTATCTGGCTGGACATCGCCACGCTCGGAGACTCCCACGACGCGCTCGAGCATTGGGCGCGTGAAGCACGCTCTCCATTTCACCGCCAGCTGCTCGCTAACCTGAAGCAAAATCCGGTCGGCCGGCGCATCCGGCTTCCCTACCGACGCGTCCTCCAGAAGCATCACGAATGTGTTCCGGCCAGCGTCAGCTCCGCGCTTTCGGCGAGCAATATCGAGGTGTCGACCACCGATCTTGCCGCCGAGGTCACCTATGGCGGGACCGCCGAGTGGGCGGCAGCGGACTGGCTGCGAGGCAAGAACCTGCATGTGCGGTTCTTCTCCGCTACCGCGGAGACGGCCTGGCGTCTGATCGAGGCGGGCATCGGCTTCATGGTGACGTGGCCAGACGACGACGGAGGCCATGCCGTCGCGATTGTGGGAATGGACGAGGCTGCGGGACTTGTCCTGGCTCACGATCCGAGCTCACTGCGAACGACCGAATACCTGGTGCGGGCGTTCGATCCGGCAGCCAGTCCTTACGGCGTGCTCGGCATGGCTGCGGTGCGCATGGATCGAGCCGCCGAACTGGATAACCTGCTGCCTCCCAAGGCCGCCATCGTGGATGCCGCGCAGGCGCAACAAAAGGCCCTGATGCTCTACGGGCCGGCCGCTGCTAGCGCCTGCCTTGAGGGCGTTTCGGCACAGTTTCCGAATCATCCTGCAATTCGCGAAATGCTCGCCATCCAGGATCTCGAGGAAGGCAGAACAGGCCAGGCTCTGGCTGGCTTTCGCTTGTTGCTTGCCGAGTTTCCGCGCGACCCGCGGCTGCGCTTGAAGCTGATCACCGCACTGCGCGCTTTGGGGAATACAGCTCTGCTGCGCGAGACGCTGCGGACGGTCGTTGAGACGGGAAGTGCGCCGGGAGTGCAGGCGGAGACCGCGTGGATTCGTCCCCACCCGCGCTATGTGACGGAGTACGCAGACATGCTGCGAGCCTTGCCGGCCACGCGCCACGAGGCCGAGCTTCTGCTGCGGTCCGTGTTGCGAAGCAGCTGGTCGTCCGCCGCGGCGTGGCATGTGTTGGCGGATTTGCGCTGGGATCAGAGGCGCGTTGGCCAGGCGCTGCTGGCGTATTCCATCGCATCGTTCCTGGCTCCGCACAACGAACATTACGCCCGCGCCTATGTGGACGTGCTGCACCAGGAAGGGCGCGGCGAGGAAGGCGTCCAGTGGCTCGAGGACCGCGTGGCACGGCTCGGCCGTTCGCTGCAGGGAGTGCATGCGTGGACGACGTGGATCGATGTTCTCGAAGATCGCGGATATCCGGAGCAAGCGCTGTCAGCCTACGCGGGGGCGGCGGAGATGCATGGCGCATCGATCGCACTTCAGGGATTTGCGGTGCCGTTTCTGGCTCGGATGGGACGTTGGGATGAGGCTCGCGCGCAGCTCGAAGCGCTGGCCCGGACTGAAGGCCGGGCGGCGTATCACGAGGCCGCTGTGGCCTTCCATCGCATGCGCGGCGAGCCGCTGCCTGCGCTCGACCACGCCGAAGCCTGGACGACAGAGATGCCGGCGGCGATGGGACCGCGTTACGCCGTCCTTAGCCTTGTCCAGACGCTCGAAGGTAACGCCCCGGTCGCGGCTCGCGCGCAGCAATGGATGCGCGAACATCCTGCCAACGAGGATTTCGAACGGGTCTTTTGCCAGTATGCGCAGGACCACAATCGATGGCGCAAGTTGCGCGTTCTCCGCATGCGCCTGAAACGCAACGCCGAGGACGGCTGGGCGTGGCGCGAACTGGTCTTCGCGGCGCTGGCGATCTACGAACAGGCAGACAGCCGCCGACGTCGCCGCTTGGAAGCCCGCATCGAAGCCTGGCTGGGGGAAGCAGGCCGCGTCAGCGGCGATCAAGCGGCCTTTGTTCGTGCGAAGGCTCTGTGGCAGGAGAATCGAGGGTACTGGCGCGAGGCGGTCGACGGCTATCTGGAAGCCATCCGTCTGGAGCCGCAGCACTTCTACTCTTATCGCCGCGCGTGGGACTGCGCCGCGCGGCTTGCGGAGGCGGAGCGGCGCGAGCTCTGGGCCGCGATGGAGCCTCATTACCTCGGTATCGCGGGCCATCTGCCAAACGCGGTTGAGCTGTCCGGTCTGCTTGCGGGAAGGTTTGGCGTTCCGGAGACGAAAGTCATCGTGGCGCGCTGGCGGGAGCGCCGGCCCGATGATCCCAACGTTCTCGAGGCCGCGGCCGATCTGCTGCTCAACCATGGGCACGGGAAGTCCGCCAACGAACGCGCGCTTGAGATTCTTGAACTCGCTGTGCGACGGTTTCCCGACCACTCCGGCCTGCGGTTTTCGCTCGCACGCGCTTTTCGCGCCGTCGGTAAAAGCCCACAGGCGCACACCGTCTTCCAGGAGCTGGTCGAGCGGAAGCCGGACACGGGTTCCGCGTTGATCGGCCTGGCCTGGATCGAGCACCGCCAAGGCAATACGGCTCAGGCGCTTGAGATACTGGAGCGCGCACGGCAACAGGCTCCGCACGACGCACAACCGATCGACGAAAAGGCCAAGATCCTCATCGACGCCGGACGCGACGACGAAGCGCTCGCTCTGATCGAGCAGGTCTTGCAATCGATTCCCGACTCCGTTCAGACCTACGAGGCGGCAATCGCCAGGTTTCGCCAGTGCGGCCGGCACGCCGAGGCCGTGGAAGCTGCTCGCCGGGGAACCCAGGTCTTTCCCCGCGGCGCCTATCTTTGGCTCTTGTTGGCCAGAACTCTCCGGGAGGAGGCCGAGTTTGCCGCGCCGGGCGAATTGGAGGCAAGCCTGCGCCGCAGCATCAAGCTCAACGCGACGCTGTATGAGTCCAGCGATTGGCTGTCTGTCCTGCTGTGCGAGCAACACCGCTATGACGAAGCGACGGCGCTGTTACGTGCCGTCGAACCGTACATGGCCGATCCATCGCCGGCCCGCGGCAGGCTGGCCTGGATCAGACGGCAACGCGGAGAGTTGGGGGCGGCGATCAATGAACTGGCCGAGGTAGTGGCCCTCGCGCCGTGGTACGGGTGGGGATGGCAAAGGCTGCTCGGCTGGCTGGGCGAGGATAAGGATTGGACGCGCGCGAAGACGCTGCTCTCCGCCGTACCACCTCTCATGCTGGACAATCTTGAATTCCGGCAAAAGCGCCTGGAACTGCTCGAAAAGGCCGGTGCGGACAAGTCCGTGACCGAATCCGAATGGGAGATGCTCCTCCTCGAATCGCCCGAGGACGTGGTCCTTCACCTGCGCCGTTTCGACGTCCTGCAAGCAGCTGGCCGGCTGGAGGAGGGTGGCAAGGTGCTGCGCCGGGTACTGCCCCAGGCCTTGGACAACATGTATCTGCGGGCACGGCTGGTGCACGTCGACTGCCAGGAGAAGAACCACCAACTCGCAGTTCAGGATGCCCTGCTGGTTTGTTTCGCAAAGATGGAAGAGAGCGAGTGGCCTGCGGACGAGGTCTGGAAGGCGATTCGAAAGGCTGGCATCCTCGACGAATTTGCCGATGGCTTTCAGGCCCGGCTTGAGCAAGGCGATGAGCCAACACCGCGCGCTCTTTCGCTCTATGCGGACTATCTGATCGACGTCAACAGCGGAGGACAACTGCCGAAGTGGTTGCGGGATAGCTGGATCAATGCAGCCACTCGGCGCGTCCAGCGTTTTGTGCGGCTGGTGGAGCGCAGTTCATGGGTCCAGCCCGCTCACATGGCCAAGCTGATGGCAGCCCTCAACAAGAGCGGCCACCGCCGGATCGTGCTCGCGTGCTGGAGTCATCTGCAAGCCAGGGGGCTGGACTCGGACACCGGAGCCTGGGCGCAAGCCGGCAATGCCTTGATCAATATGGGAAGAAAGCATCAAGCCCGAACCCTGTTGGCAGACTGGCGAACGCGCAAGGGCGTCCAGATGTGGATGCTTGGCAATTACGTACTCGCTCTGCCGCGGTTGACCCAAGGCTCTCGCACCGAAGTGACCGTTGCGTGCCAGGAAGGATTGGCGACGCTGGCCCACGATCATTGCGCGCGCTACCTGGCCTACATGGGCGCTGAGGCCTGTGTGCTCAACCTGGACAAACAAGGCCTGCTCGCGATTTGGCAGAACCGTAGCGTTTACTTCGAAAAGTCCGCGCAAAAGGGAGATTTCTTCCCGGAATGGCAGCGATACCTTGTCTACGAAATCCCCCAGGCCGTTCGTCTTGTGTCGCAACCTGGTGAGCCAGGATATGCGAGCCTGCGTCTGAAGCTGCACGCAAAACGCCTCTGGAGCCCGCCCACTCGAGCACGCGCGCGGCGCATCTTTTGGCTCCTGCTGCGTCTGCTCCTGATCGGAATGGTAAGCGGCAGCGCGATTATGCAGTTGTTTCGTTAAATGGATGGAATAGTTGCCGGGGAACTAATTGCCAGTTTCGGCTGACAATGTTTACCGACTGTTCTTTGGGCAGGTTGGCAGCTGCGGCACATGGCATGACGAGTTCCGCTCCGAGTTGCCATCCAGCGTTTTGTGCTGGGCGGCGATGGGACGGTGTTCTTTGCGTTTTCACACTGGCAGGGACAATACACTGGAATCAACAGGTTACAAGCAATGTTCCTCCCCGCCATCCTGTTTACACTGCGCTTCCTATACTAAGAAACCGTGCGATGAAGAATCTGACTCTCTTCGGACATCGCTCGGGCATCCACCTGACTACCATGATTCAACACTTCTATCTAGTGATCGGCGCGAAAGGTTCTTCTGGCTGGGATGGTGCAGGGAAGCGGCGAAGTAAAGATCGCTGGAGGACAATGCCGCTGCAATGATGGTGGTGAGGGCTTCCCAGCCGGGGAGCTCGATATCGTGCTCGATCATGAGGTTGGCAGCGGTCCGCCGATGTGGGGCTGGACGGCTTCTAGTATCCAGGTCACCGTCGCCACATACGACCAGTTAATTCCTGGAGCGGACGT
>CAXTMK010000030.1:6997-36521 GCA_964245315.1 uncultured Acidobacteriaceae bacterium
CTGAATCGCCGCAACCCGAGGTAGGTCAATTCGTCCCAGTTCCGATTTGTGCCGAGTATCTGTCGCTGAACCAGTTTCAAAATGCGCGAAAAGTGCCCCGTAGCCCAGCCGTCGCGGACAAAAACAAGCAGCCAGAATGCTGTGGTGGCGGTGGACAGAATCGAACTGTCGACCTACGGGTTATGAGTCCGTCGCTCTAACCATCTGAGCTACACCGCCGGGTGTGGGAGAGAGCCGCGCCTGACGCACAAACGATCAGTGCCGCCCATCTGCCATGATACGAGCCGGGCATGCCAAGGTCAAACAAACCAAAGTCAAACGCGCCGGCATTCGATCAGCCGCGGTTGGATTGCCCCGGCGATAGTGAGTTGGCTTTCTCGCGCTTTGGCCGCAAATCAGCCAGTTCCCGCGGCGTGTAGGTGGCGCAGGTGGAATCGGAAAATTCGACGATGATCTCGTTCCCGTCCATGTGTTCAACGGAAACCACTTCGAGTTCGGGCTCCGTTGACATGGGCTCCTCCTATGGTGCCAACTTGGATGCGACCGCATCTCTTTTCGGCTACCACACCAGTTTGGCTCAATCGCCCAAATCCGTCGGTACGCTGGGCGTCATTCCCGCCCGTCTGGCCTCCACCCGGCTGCACCGCAAGGTGCTGCGCGAGATCGCCGGCCGGCCGATGCTGGCATGGGTCTACGAAGCTGCGCTGAAGTGCCCGCAGCTGGACGCGCTCCTGATCGCCACGGATTCGGAGGAAGTCGCAGACCTGTGCCTCGCCAATAGCTGGCCCGTGGCGATGACCAGCCCCGGCCTGCAGAGCGGATCGGACCGCGTGCATGCAGTCGCGCAGAGCCATGCCGCGGAGATTTACGTCAACATCCAGGGCGACGAACCGCTGCTGCGTCCGGAACACCTGACCGCGCTGCTGACTCCCTTCACGAGACCCGAGGTTGAGGTGACGACGCTGAAGGTGCTGTGCACGGCGGACGAGATCGCCAACCCCAACGCCGTCAAGGTGGTAACCGATCTGCACGGCCGCGCACTGTATTTCTCCCGCGCCACCATCCCGCACGACCGCGACCAGTCCGCGCCGGCGATCTGGAAGCACCAGGGCTTCTACGCCTACCGCGCCTCCGCGTTGAACCGCTTTCACGCGCTGGCGCCGAGTCCTCTGGAGCTGGCGGAGCGGCTGGAGCAATTGCGTTTTCTGGAGAACGGCATCCCCATCCACGTAGCGGCCACGCAATACGATACCGTTGGCGTGGATACGGAAGAAGACCTGCAGCGTGTGGAGCAGATCCTGCTCAACCGCCGATAATCTTTATCGTCCGCCACGGGCTTAGGACGAGATCTCCGCCCGGGCCTATTGACCAGACGCGCCAGCGATATTGTCCCGGAACGGAGGCGAAGCTCGCCGTTGCCCGGGTGCGCAGGCGGCCGTTGTTGTCCGGGATGAAGTATAGGTTCGACGCGCCCCAGGCATCGCCCGTGCCCGGCTGCCACTCGACTGCCTGCAGGGTCGCGCCGCCCAGGTTATCCCACCAGAGCTCGGGTCGTGGCGAAAGCGTTTCGCCGTCTTTGGGCGTCGCCTGCGAAATGCCGAGCACCCATTTGCTCTCGTTGCGCATAATGGAAGAGCCCTCGGTGGCGGCCACCGCGGGTCCGGCAGAGTAGGCCTCCAGCAAAGACATCGCCCGGTATTGCACTGGAGCCTCCAGATTGGGCGAGACCTGCAGCACCTTCCAGTGGCCGTTTCCGTCCAGGCGCAAAACGACAAGCGCATGCGCCGCGCCGAAGGCCTCCGCACTGGTGCCCATGGCACGCAGCGCCACGAAAGCCAGCTTGCCGAAGATGCTGAGATGGGTGACCTCGGCGCGCACCTTGAGCTGGTCCAGCGCTACCGGCGTGGGACCGGCGACCATCGCCGCTACCAGTTGTCCGTCAACCTTCGCCATCTCGGGGTCGGCATCCCCGCCGACGGAGGCTCCCGCCAGCAGCGTGAGCATCGCACGGAGGGCGAGTTGCGCGATGGGATCGGTCTTTGGCGTCTTCACATAACCGCCGGAAGCCGACTCACGATCCGAAAGCCAGAGCGCGAACGCCCGTGCGCCTTCGAGATTATGCGCTGACGCCAATACCGCCGCCTCGGGAACGAAACGGCGATTCGCCGGCACATCTTCGGTCTGCGCAAAGTGCGGCGCGCTCCACAGTGTGGCTACGCCGTAGCGGACGGCAAGACCGGATTCCTGCCTCGTCCATTCCCGCGGGAGTGGCGCTCCGAGCAGGACGTCGGGCGCGTCCGGAGTGCCGGCGGTGGCTTCCAGCAGCGCCTGAAGGTCGTTGCTATAGACATCGACGAGGGACACGTCAACCACAAAATATTTATCTTCGCCGACCGCCTTCAGGGTAAGTGAGGTTTCGGTCACGAGGCCGTCCCAATAGGGGGAACGGCGGGGTTGATTGGCGACGGGGATAAGGCCGTTCTTCGCCGCGGCGACTTTGGACAGGTCGGTGGTGGAGGTGCCGAAGTTCGCCATCGTGGTGCCCGCGTCGCCGGCGTTCCTGCCGACCGAACCGGCCGCGCGCCCGAAGTCGCCCGAGGTCTTGCCCACGCTTCCCGCTGTTTGGCCGACCGAGCCTGCGGTCTGCCCAAAGTTGCCCATGGTCGAGCCGGTGCTGCCAACGGTCTGCCCGGATGAGCCGGCCGTGCCGCCGAAGTCTCCCGCAGTCGACTCCTGATACTGCAAGGGCGAACTAGCCCGAGCAACTTTCATCCGCGATTTGAGCGGATTGGGATCGTTTTGCGGGCTGACGATCCAGACGATGACCTTGCCCAGGGAACGCGGCTCTGCTGAGGACTTGCCATGCTGAGCCAGGGCGGGAACACACAAAAGAGCCGCTGCGATCCAGCAACCCGGTATCCGTGCCAGTCGACGCATCTCGCCGCCTCGTATGTTTTGCCCTGGTCCTAAGCTTACAGGGACTAGCCTCTCCTTCAAGCGTTTTCAACCGGCTCTAACTCTATCTTCAGCCCGGCAGCGTCTGACGTCGCACGCACCGCGGTCATCGACGTGACCACCCATTCGGCGCCCGCTGCGTAGAGCTGTCCAGCGGGATGCGTTCCCAATACGCCCAGTACGCGACTGCCGGAGGCCTTGCCCGATCCCACGCCGCTCGGGGCGTCCTCGACCACCACGCACTCGGCGGAGGCTACGCCGAGGATCTTCGCGCCGGTCATGTACGGCTCCGGATGCGGCTTGCCGTTGGCCACGTCGTCGCCCGCGACAATGCGCGCAGGAAGAGGCAGTCCCGCGGCCCTCAGTCGGGCCAGCATCAAGCGGCGCGTCGCGGAGGTGACGATCGTCCAGCGATCCGCCGACAGCGAGGTCAGAAGCTCACGCACGCCGGGCAAGACTTTCAAATCATGCATATCGTCGATCTCCATGTCCTCGATCAGCCGAAGCCCCTCCCCGATTTGTTCCTTCGAAAAGTCCGGCCGCAAGCCGGCAATGATCTCGACCGCACGTGTGCCGTGAGCGATCACGAACTGCTCGGCATTCGGAACTCCGTAGTGCGCGGCCCACCGTCGCCAACAGCGATTTACCGATGCTATCGAACTGATCAGCACCCCATCCATATCGAACAACAAACCCTTGCATGCAACGATCAACGCGCCACCTATCCGCTTCTATCCGTCGTCCGTTATTTCCGTGTCAAACAGTTCGCTGGCCGGCCAGCACAAACTCCCGCGCCACGTTCAGCACCGCTTCTACGCTCTCGACCGAGCAGCTCTCGCAGTAGACGCGCAGCAGAGGCTCCGTCCCACTGGCCCGCAGCAGCAGCCATGTCTCGGCGGCGTTTGGTAGCCCCGCGCAGGCCTTGTTTTCGAGGAAAAACTTGATGCCGTCGAGCGTGCCGACCTTTAGCACCTTCATACCGGCAAAAGAATCTCCGGACTTGATCTCTTGGGCGCGACGAATCGCCGCCTGCTTCAACTCCTCGTCGATGTGCATGTCGATGCGCCCATACTGATGCTCACCGAACTCCGCCTGCAGCGCGGCCACCAGCTCTCCGAGCGTCTTCTTCTCGTCCGCCATTACATTCGCCAGCAGCAGCGAATTCAGCAGCCCATCGCGCTCCGGCAGGTGTTTGCTGATGCCGACGCCGCCCGACTCCTCGCCGCCGATCAGGATGTTTTCGGTCAGCATCAGGTCGCAGACGTACTTGAAGCCGATGCCGTGCTCATGCAGCCTGCGCCCGTGCTTGGCGGCGATGCGGTCGAGCATCAGCGTGGTGTTGAAGGCCCGCGTCACATCGCCGGGCCAGCCCTTGCGCTCAAGCAGCCAGTTCAAAAGGATAGAGAAGATCTTGTGCGCGTCGACCACATTGCCGTGCTCATCGACCGCGCCGATGCGGTCCGCGTCGCCGTCGGTGATGAAGCCGGCGTCGCACTTTGCGTTCACCACCTGCAACTGCGTTTCGCGAATATGCGGCAGGATCGGCTCGGGACTGATGCCCGGAAAGGCCGGGTTGATCTCCGCGCGCATCTCTACGAACGGGATGCCGTGCTTCGTGAAGATGCCCGCGAGCACGCCGCGCCCCGCGCCATACATGCAGTCGTGCAGGAAAAGGTATCCGGAGGCCTTGATGGCGGCCAGATCGGCGAAGCGCTCGATGGCTTCGATGTACGGCGGGTTGAAGTCGACCTCTTCGATCGCGGCGGGCACGTCAGCGATCGCCAGCGGCTTATCGAGATACGTCTCGATGGCCGCGATGATAGAAGGTTTGCCCGAGCCGCCGTAGCTGGCCTTGTACTTCACGCCATTCCACTCGGCGGGGTTGTGGCTGGAGGTAATCATGACGCCGCCGGCCGCCTTGCGCCCGCGAACAGCGAAGCTGAGCGCTGGAGTCGGCGTCACGCGATCGGCCAGCGCCACCGGAATGCCCGCGCTTGCCAGCACCTCCGCAACGATGCGCGCAAAGGCTTGCGACTTGAAGCGCGTGTCCCACCCGATGCAGACGCCGGCAGTCCAGTCCTCATCGGCCAGCACGTAGTGGGCAATGGCGCGGGCCGCTACGCGCACGTTATCGTGGGTAAAGTCGTCAGCGATGATGCCGCGCCAGCCGTCCGTTCCAAATTTGATTACACTCATCCAGCTCTTCCTCGCCTCCACGCCGCCACTCTTTTTTGTTTTGTCATCCCGTAGGGATCTGCTTCTGTCTTTCGCCTTAGATCAACTCTTCCCTGCCCAGTTCGCGATGCACCATATTCACGATCTTGCTCACATCCTGCGAGCGCTCGCGCGTGGTGATGAGCAGCGCATCGTCGGTCTCGACGACAACCAGTCCACTGACCCCAAGCAACGCCACCATCTTGCCCGGCGCGTACACATAGTTGCCCTTGCTCTGCATCGCCGCGATGCCGTTCGTGGGGCCGTCCATAACGTTCTCGTCGCCGTGCGCGCCCAGGTGCTCATGCAGCGAGGCGTAGGAGCCGAGGTCGTTCCAGCCGAAGTCCGCCGGCAGGCAGAAGATGTTCGAGCGCGTCTCGCCCTTGGCCGAACGCGGCTCCAGAATCGCATAGTCGACCGAGATGTTCTCGCACTTGGGATACTCTTCGGCGAAGACCCTCACGAAGTCTTCCGTGCCGTGCGCGGCGGCGATCTTTTCGAGGATCGGCGCCATATCCGGCGCATGCTCGCGGATCGCGTTGGCCAGCGTCCGCGCGCTCCACAGGAAGATACCGCCGTTCCAGGCGAAGTTTCCCGCCGTGATAAAGCGCTCGGCCGTGGTGTGGTCCGGCTTCTCGCGGAAGCGGCGAACGCGGCGAACGGGCACGGAGCCCTCTTCAACAAACGCCGCCTGCTCGATGTAGCCGTAGCCGGTCTCGACGCGGGTCGGCGGCACACCCAGCACAATAATGTTTTCGCCGGCGACAGCCAGCTTTACGCCAGCCGAGATGACCTCCGCAAACCGGGCGACGTTCGAGACCACGTGATCCGACGGAAAGACGCCCAAAACGGTGTCGGGATCGTCCTTCTCCATCAGGAACGCGGTCAGCGCGCAGGCCGGCGCGGTGTTGCGCGCCACCGGCTCGCTGAGAATATGCTGCGGCAGCACGCTCGGCATCTGCTCCGAGATCGTCTGGGCGAGCCAGTGATTGGTCACGATCCAGACGTCTGACGCCGAGGCGATCGGCAGCAGGCGAGCCAGCGTCTGCTGAATCATGGTGTCGTCGCCGTCGAGCGCCAGCACCTGCTTGGCGCGAGCGCGCCGGCTGCGCGGCCAGAACCTCGTCCCACTACCCCCGGCCAGAATCACCGGAGCAAATCGAATCCCACCGATTGCCATAGCTTCAATGGTATCAAGCCACAACCGCTCGGGTGCCCCGCCTCAAACAGTTTTACCGTTTGAGGTGGGGTGTACGAACTACGCCAACCCGCCGAACCACTCCCGCATGCGCTTGATGCCCTCGTCGATCACATCCGCCGAAACCGCGTACGACAGCCGAATATGCTCCGCCGTGCCGAACGCCTCGCCCGGAACGACGACCACATGGGCCTCGCCGAGCAGAAGGGCTGCAACATCGGCCGCGCTCCTGACGCCGCCCTTGCCGAAGAACGCCGACACATTCGGATAGACATAGAACGCGCCCTGCGGCACCGTGCAGGTGATCCCCGGAATGGTCTTGAAGCCTTCCAGTGCGCGGTCGCGCAGCTTGATGTAGTCGGCGCGCATGTCGCTGACGCACTGCTGCGAGGCGGTGACGGCGGTGATCGACGCCTGCTGGATGAAGCTGGTCGCACTCGAAGTGGACTGCGACTGCAGCTTGCTCATCGCCGCGATAATCGGCTTCGGGCCCAACGCATAGCCGGCGCGCCAGCCCGTCATCGCATAGGTCTTCGAGAGCGAGCCGAGCACGACGACATGCTCCTTGCAGTCGGTAAACGAGGCGCCGCTGACCGGCGTGCCTTCGAAATTCAGGTAGACATAGCACTCGTCCAGCAGCACGTACACGCCGTGCTTGTGCGCCAGGCGGACGATGGCCTCGAGGTCGTCGGCCGCCATTACGGCACCGGAGGGATTCGACGGCGTGTTCAGGATGATGGCCTTGGTCTTCTCCGTCATCGCGGCTTCGATCATCGCGGCGGTGACGCGGAAGTTCTCGCTCTCATCGCTCTCGACGTACTTCACCACGCCGCCCGCGTACTGGATGATGTCCTTGAAGCTGACCCAGTAGGGCACGGGCAGGATGACCTCGTCGCCGTGGTCGATGAGCACCTGGATGGCGTTGAAGAGCGCGAGCTTGCCGCCGGTGGTGAAGACGCACTCATCGGCGGCGTAGTCGGTGCCGAAGTCTTCCTTATGCCGCGCCACGATGGCCTTGCGCACCTCGGGCACGCCCGCCACCGCGGTGTAGCGCGTGAATCCCTGATTGATGGCGTCGATGGCGGCGTCCTTGATGTGGCGCGGCGTCTCGAAGTGGGGCTCGCCGGCGCCGAAGTCGGCGAGCTTGATGCCGGTCGCCTTCAGGCGCAGGGCCTCGGCGGTGATCGCCATGGTGGCGGAGACTTCGATGCGGTTGATCCGGTCGGTGAGGATTTTGGTGGCGATCGCTGTGCTCATGCAAATAGTCTTTCAGAAAATCTGCCGATGAGAAAGCGGACAACAAAGACAAGTCCGCCGAAGGCACTTCCCTCCTGGGAATGATGCGAAAGTTGTAGACAGCTTAAGGCCGCCGGGGTACGATCCTCAGGAGAACAAACTAAACGGGAGTCCAGCGATGAGACGCATCGTCTCTGCCCTTGCGCTTTGCTTTTCCGCCCTCACAGTTGCCGCACACGCCGATACATTCGGCTTCACGTCCACTGGATCCGGAATCAACATTTCAGGGATTCTCACTACCTCCGATACCACCAGCGGCGGCGCGTACACCGTGACAGGGATCGAGGGCGTCGTGAACGGCGCAGCGATCACTCAGCTGTTCGGTAACAATGACTATGAAGTGGACGATAACCTACTTTATGCGAGCGGCGATCTACTCGATTTTGGAGGTCTGTCCTTTGCTGCCGGGGGCCTGGATTACAACATTTACCTGTACTCGCCCGGCGTCTATCACGAGTGCTCCTCGGGAAGTTCGTACCCGTGCACGGAAGATGCCAGTCTCGACAACGTTGTAACGTTTTCAGCTGCCGCTACCACTCCGGAACCTTCGAGCCTACTCCTTTTAGGAACGGGAATCGCCGGTGTATGCGGAGCGGCCAAGCGCAGATTCCTTCAGACCTGATAGCCGATCCAAACGTTCCAGGAGCCTGTCATCAAGAGATTTTTCATCGCTTAGAATCAACAACTGACGAGTTCTACAGACTCAACTAAAGAATCCATTTTACAGAGCTTTCGGGTAAATTTTATCTCCGACAGGCGCTTAGAGTTCGCTCGCGCACGCCGAGTCTGGCTCATTTCTCCGCCGCGAACGCGTCCGCTTCCTTGTTCATCTCTGCCGCTGTGCCTGCGTGCGACAACAGCACCACTCGATACTTGAAGGTTGCGCTCTTCCCTTGCTCGATGGTGTAGTTGAACTTCGGCGCCTTGGTATCGAAGATGCTCGCTCCCAGTGGATTTGCGGCAAACAACCCGTACCCGCGAGCGTGCCAGTAGGTCGGATATCCCGGATTGGACGGCTGATCGATCATCGCGATCGTCACTGTGTGCCCTGCAGTATCGTGCCCAGTGAGCATGCACCAGCGGCCGCGCGTGCTCCAGACCTTCGGTCCCGTTACGCCCTCGCTGGTCTCGTAGACGCCGGTCGCGGTGGAGTTCGGCACGGCGGCCACCTGCGTCGGCTTGCCGTTGGCATCCATGAAGATGCCGCCCTTCTCCTCCGGCGACTCCAGCCAGCTGGCGACGCGCAGACCCAGCAGGCCCTCCTTGTCATCGTTGAAGACGACCCTCTCGAGCGCCGTCAATGTCACCGTCTGGTCGATCACGCGCTCGCCCTTGCGCTTCAGGAAGACGTACTTCGTCGTCTCCTTCAGGATGTCCTTGCCCTTGCCCGTCTGCCAGATCGAATCAACCGTCAGCTCGCCGCGATCCGCGCCGCTCTTGCTCGAAACGATCTTGTCGAACCGGATGGTTCCATACTTATGCTTGTCCTCCGGCTTGATCGCCTCCGAGTTGTTCCAGAAGTCGAAGCCGTTGGCGTTGCCGTAGTTGAACCACAGGCCGGCGTGGTGGGGATGGTCGACGCGCTCGTTGGGCAGCGGCGCCAGCGGATAGCCGCGCGTGACCGTCACGCCCTCGTCCGTAATCAGCGGATAGAGCACCGGCTTCATCAGCGACGTCGGCCACACGTAGGAGGTGAACGGCTTGCCGTCGATGGTGACGTCGACCCGCCGCTGCGCCTCGTTCGCCGCCACCTGCACCTGTGCCGAAGCCGTCCCGAGCGCAGCCAGCATGACACCGAACGCGATCAGACTACGCATACACCTTGCCCCCCGCCATCACCTGCTGCGTCTTCTCGTCGAAGGTCACCTTCGTCCCGGTCTGGATCGCCGCCACGTTCATGCACAGCGCGATCGAGTGGCTGTAACCCGCCTCGATGCTGGCGTTCGGCGTCTTGCGCGAACGCACGCACTCCATCCAGTTGCGCATATTAGCCGCCGTCTGCGGATCGCCTTTGGCGCCCGAGTCGGTCGCGTCCGTCACCACCTTGTCGCCGCCCAGCGCCATCTCCGGCAGCAGGTTCGGCTGCATGTGCATCTCGTCCGCGAACTTCTTGGTCAGCCCGCCGGTCGGAGTTATCGTTCCCTTGTCCATGTCGATCATGCCGGCATTCGAGTAGTACAGCTCCTTCACGCCGCCGGCCGAGTTGGTAAAGCGCGACGTGTACTGAACCTGAAAGCCCTTGGTCATGTCATCCAGCGGGCCGTAGTCGAAGACCGCCGTCATCGTATCCCAGTTGGTGCGCCCGTCTTTCCAGTGGTAAATTCCGCCATTGGCAACCACGCTGCGCGGATGCGGAAGCCCCGTGAACCAGTGCACGGTATCGATCTGGTGGACCAGCCACTGGTCCGGAATGCCCGAGCTGTACGGCCAGAAGAGACGGAATTCAAGATACTTGCGCGCATCGAACGGATCCTTGATGCGGTTGCCGCAGTAGCGCTTCCAGTCCGTATCCGCTTCCTTCAACTGCGGCACCACGTCGGGCCGGCGCCAGCGCCCGGGCTGGTTGACGTTCCAGCTCATCTCCACCATCACAATGTCGCCGAACTTGCCGCTCTGGATATACTCCGCGGCCTTCATGTAGCTGGGCGTCGAGCGCCGCTGCGTGCCCACCTGAACGATCTTGCCGGACTTGTGCACCGCCGCGCGGAAGTCGCGGGCATCGTCCATAAAGTGTGCCGTCGGCTTCTCGACATACGCATCGCGCCCGGCGTTCACCGCCTCGATGCCGTGGCGCGCATGCTGGAAGTCGGCGGTCGCGATGATTACGGCGTCGATATCCTTGCGCGCATACAGCTCGTCGTTATTGCGCACCCGGTCGACCTTGCAGCCGGCCATCTTTTCGATCCTGGCCGCGCCCTTTTCGCGCGCCACGCTCCAGATGTCGGAGACGGCGACGAGCTCGAAGTTCATCTCCTTCTGGTGCTGCACGAAAGCCGGGATATCGCCGCCCAGCATGCGGTCTCCCGCGCCTACCACGCCAGTGCGGACGCGGTCGTTCGCGCCTGGGATAGCCGCGTAGCTCTTCGCGGTCCAGCCGATGGCGGTCGCCGCCAGCGCCGCGCTGCCTGTCTTCAGAAACTCTCTCCGCCCGTTGTTTTCGATTGCCATTATCCCGCTCCTCAAAACGCACCGGCTATCCTATGCCAAAACGAACAGAATTGGCCAGACCAATCGGAAAATTGGGCAGGATTTACACAAATAGCAGGTCAGTTTATCTCCGGCAACAGCCCCATCTCGACATAAATCGGACGCATGACCGCGCGCACCCGGGGCAACTCAACCGTGAACCAGATGGCTCCCGCCACGCAGAATCCGCCGGTAATCATCACCGCATGCGGCGCGCCCAGCCAATGCGCCAGCGCGCCCGCCAGCAGGCTGCCGAACGGCGCCGACCCCACGAACGCCATCGTGTAATATCCCATCACGCGAGCGCGCTTGTCCTCCGGCACCAGCGTCTGGATGACCGTGTTCGAAGCCGACGCAGCCTGCAGCATGCCGAAGCCGGCGAAGACCATCAGCAGCAGCGACAGCCACAGCGTGCGCGACAGGCCGAACAGGATGAGCGCGACGCCGAACATCGCCGCCGAAATCTGGATCATGCGCGTCAGCCCGACGACGGTCTTGCGCAGTGCCAGGGAAAGCGCGGAGGTAAGCGCGCCGACGCCCGAAGCGCCAGTCAGCCAGCCCAGCGTGTGCGGCCCGCCATGCAGCACCTGGCCGGCGAAGATGGGCAGCAGCACCGAGTACGGCCAGCCCATCAGGCTGACCAGCGCAAACAGCGTCAGGATGCTGCGGATGGGCCGGAACGTCCGCACGTAATCCCAACCCTCGCGCATCTGTTCGAGCATGCTCGCTTTGGCGCGTGCGAGCGGCACACGATTGAAGCGCATCATCAGCAACGATGCGATCACGGCTAAATAACTGAAGCCATCGATCAGGAAGCACCAGCCCTCATTGCTGGCGGCGATCACCAGGCCCGCGATGGCCGGCCCGATCAGCCGCGCGCCATTGACCATCGACGAGTTGATCGCGATGGCATTGGCCAGGTCGGCGCGATCCTCCACCATCTGCATCAGGAACGACTGCCGCGCAGGCATGTCGAAGGCGTTTATCAGGCCCTGTAACGCGCTGAGGGCGATGACTTCCCGAATGTCGATGATGTGCGCCAGCGTCAGCCCGGCCATGGCGAGCGACTGCACCGCGGCGGCGGCCTGCGTCCACACCAGCAGCTTGCGGCGATCCAGACGCTCGACCCACACGCCCGCAAACGGCGCCAGCGCAAACGTAAGAATCTGCCCGGAGAAGCCCACCAGCCCCAGCAGCAGCGCCGAACCGGTGAGCCGATAGACCAGCCAGCTCGTCGCCAGCCGTGTCATCCAGGTGCCCAGCACGGAGACGCTCTGGCCGAAGAAGAACAGCCTGAAGTTGCGATGCCGCAGCGCCCGCCACGCATGCGAGAACGAGGGCTTCGTCACTGCGCCAGATACTCCAGCACCTGGGCGGTCGACCGCACATGCCCCATGCGTGGGAAGACATACTTCAAAGGAAACTCATGCACCTCGGTCGATACGCTCGACATCGCATCCTCCGGAAAAATGAGTTCGTATCCGCGATCGCAGGCTGCCCGCGCGGTCGATTCCACGCCGAAGTTCGTCGCGACCCCGCCCAGGATGATGGTGCGAATGCCCTTCCAGCGCAGCTTCTGGTCGAGCGCGGTGCCGTAGAACGCGCCCCAGGTCCGCTTCGTGATGAGCAGGTCGCCATCCTGATATCCGCTCTCGCCAACCAGTTCCGAAGCCTCGGGCGGAGGTGTACCAGTCATCTGGCTGGGCGCGTCGATCGCCGTGCGCGGCTGCATGTCGGCGATATCCACGCGCACATAGACGACGGTGCCGCCTCTGGCGCGCAGCGCGTGACCCAGGCGCCTTGCGCTGGTCACGACTACATCGAAGCTATGCGGTGACAGAGGCCGCGCTTTGATCGCATGCTGCAGATCGATCAGCACCAGAGCCGTCGTTTCCGGATCGAACTGGAGAGGCGTCATACTGTTCGGCTCCATATATGAGGGTTCCCTCATGTTTCTGTGTTTATAATATGAGGGTGCCCTCAGATTTGTCAAAAGTCGGTGCCGCCCGCCGCCGGCCGCAACAGGATCGCGGAGAGCGCCGGGTCGTCGAGGTGCTGGAAGCCGCCGCGCAGGTCATCGCCGAGACCGGCTACGAAGCCGCCACCATGACCGCCGTGGCGGAGCGCGCGGGCGCTTCCATCGGCGCGCTGTATCAGTATTTCCCCAACAAAGACGCCATCGTGCAGGCGCTGCGCCATCAGTGCGCGGAGGAACTGCAGGCGCGCTGGACTCCGCTGGCCGAACAAGGATCGCGCCTGACCGTCAAACAGCTGGTAGAGCGTATCTTCGATATCCTGATCGACTTTATGGAGAGCCGGCCGGCCTGGCTGCAGCTGATGAATGCACCAAAAACCTACAAGCGCAGCCCTGAAGCGCGCAACCGCATGCGCGAAAACTTCGCCTCGCTGTTCCGCGAGAAGCAGCCGGAGCTAAGCGCCGAAGCCGCGTTCCGCATCGCCAACGTCACCCTGCAGATCGTCAAAGGAATGAACCCGCTCTACGCCGATGCCAGGCCCGCGGAACGCGAAGAACTGGTCCGTGAATTTAAGCTCGTCCTGACCACTTACCTGAGCGCACGCCTGCGCGCCTGAAAGGAAGCACCATGCCCTGGTACGACTACCTCGCCGCCTTCTTCGCCGGAGCCTTCCTCGCCAACACCGTACCGCACTACGTCAAGGGCGTCTGCGGCGACGCCTTCCCGACGCCGTTCTCGAAGCCGCCCGGCATCGGGCTTTCGTCGCCGGTGGTGAACGTGTGGTGGGCGCTCTTCAACCTGATCGTGGGCTTCCTGCTCTTTCGCGCAGGGCAAATTGCCACTGGCGGATGGGCGCCTGTGCTGCTCTTCTTCGCAGGCTTCGCGGCCCTGAGCACACAGGTTAGTCTGCACTTCGTGAATAAGCACAACAATTAGTGTCCAGAGCCTGAAGTTTAGCGTCTCGAGGCCAAAGTTCTTGCCTTTGTTTCAGGGCCAAAGGCCCGTCCTATACCAGCCTGGGGCCACGCCCCAGGTTCCCGTTGCGACTAAGACAAAGGGCTGAAATCCGGACCTAATTCAGGCACGAACTTCAGTTCCTGTGCCCTTCAACTTTTCAGCGGTTTCCGCAGCACCCACGTCGTCATGCAGCGATAGTCCTGCACGATCGTCGTCTTCAGCGGATCGACCAGGATTGCGCTCATCTGGCGCGTCATCTGCAGCAGCACGAGCTCGTCGACCAGAAACCACTCCGCACCGTCGCCGATACGGTAGATGTGGCCGCGTACCCGCTCGAAGTCCATGCCGATACGCGAACCCAGCCGGCAGAACAGCATGCCGCCGGGACGGACGCATCGCCACAGCTCTTCTACCATCGCGAGGAAGTGCTTCTCGTCGCGCGCGAAGTGCAGGACCGAGTTGCAGAGGACCACATCGGCGAAGGCATCGGGAAACGGCATCGTCTCGATCGCCCCGACCTGAAAGTTCGCAGCCGGCAGCGTGGGTGCGAGCATCGCAGCAAGCTGCCGGACGTGCTCGACGCCTTCAGGATTTGCATCGAGCGCGAAGACCTCGCAGCCTTCGCGCAGCAGATGGACGAGGTTGCGTCCGTAGCCGCAGCCGGCGTCGAGAACCCGCATGCCGGGCACGATATTGCCGCGAAGAATCTGGTCGAAGACGTAGATGTCGATCTGGCCGAACTGGTCCTGTATCGTCAAACGGCCTTCGCCTTCAGCCGCTCGATGACCAGCGGCGGGACGAGTTCGGTGATGTCGCCGCCCAGCCGGAAGACGCCCTTGATGAGCCGTGAACTGACGTAGGTGTACTTCTCCGCCGGCATCATGAACAGCGTTTCGAGCTCCGGGTCGAGCTTGCGATTCATCATCGCCATCTGGAACTCGTACTCGTAGTCGGAGATGGCGCGGATGCCGCGCAGCACGGCCTTCGCGCCCTGCTGCCGCGCGAAATCGACCAGCAGACCGTCGAAGGTGGTGACGCTGACGTTGGGGAAGATGGTGACGGCCTCGGTAATCATCTCCACCCGCTCCGGCACGGAGAACAGCGGCGTGCCCTTCTCCGAGTTGCGCAGGATGGCAACGACCAGCTCATCGACGATCTTCGCGCCGCGCGCAATCAGGTCCAGATGACCGTTGGTCAGCGGATCGAACGTGCCCGGATAAATCGCCCTGACAGTATGCATGCCCAGAAAAGCATACCTGCTCAGGATGAAATTACCTACGAGCTCTTCGACAAAATCATTAGCCTTGCTGTAGTCCTATGGATTCAGCTAGCGTCCATCTCCCTGAGAACATGACCTCTGCACTCCTCAACGCGGATACGTTGGCCACTCCAGAGCAGGCGACGCTCGGCACGATCGAGACGCTGCACGCGCTCTACAGCCAGCGCATCTTTCGCTTCCTGCTGGCCTCCATCCGCGACCGCGACGTCGCAGAAACGCTAACGCAGGAAACGTTTCTGCGCGCCTGGACTGCCCGCGAGCAGTTTCGCGGCGACTGCTCCGCGGTAACCTGGCTGACGCGCATCGCGCTGAACCTGCTGCGCGACCACACCCGGACCAACCGCTTCCGATTCTGGCGCGACGTCTCGCGCACCGCGGTGCAGGCCGACGACCTGGCCGCGCATCTGCCGCATCCGTCCAGCTCCAGCGAGTCGGCGCTGATCGCGCAGCAACAACTGGCGCTGGTCTGGGATACAGTCGCCACGCTGAGCGAGCGCCAGCGCACCGTCTTTCTGCTCCGCTTCGTCGAGGAGCTCGAACTGGCCGACATCGCCACCATCACGGGCCTGCCGATCAGCACCGTCAAAACGCATCTTTACCGCGCGCTTGCCGCCGTTCGCAGCCGCCACCAAACCGGCTCCAGCCGTTCCTGAAGGACTTTGCCATGAATCGTCTTCCGTCTCTGACCGAACAACATCTTTCCGGCGAGCAGCTTTACTCGCTGCTCGAAGATTCCGCCGGCTCCAGCGCCTCCACGCGGCTGCACCTGAATTCGTGCAGCGCCTGCCAGTCGGAGTTCGGGACGCTGCGGAATTCGTTGTCGAACTTCCGCACCGCCGCCACCGGATACGCCGCCGTGCACACGCCTGCGCTGGCCCGGCGGGTGGCTTCCGCTCCTTCGAGATCATCGTGGATGACGCGTCCCATCTGGGCAGCTTCATTCGCGAGTGCAATGGCAGTGCTGGGAGTTTCGCTGGCGGTGATGCATCCGCACACCGTTACTCGCGTGGCTGAGACGCCGGTGACCACGTCCGCTGCAGTTCAGCCCGAAGAATCCGACGAGGCGTTGCTGGACGGCATTCAGCGCGATCTCTCGACCTCCGTTCCGCCTTCGCTGGAGCCGCTTGAAGTCTCCGCAGCTACCAGCACGGGCAATCTTCACAACTAACGTTCAAAGGAAAACTATGACTCGCGCCTCCACTCTCCCATTCGCCTGCCTTGCGCTTCTAGTGGCGCCTCTTGCCTTTGCGCAGCCGGCTCAACCCACGGCTCCCGCCTCGCCCGCCCCTCCGAAGCCTTCGATGACTCGCGGCGGAGACCGCGGCCCGGGTGGCATGGGCGGAAGCATGGGAATCGTGCCGCCCGGAACGTGGTGGAAGAATCCCGATACCATCACCGCGCTCTCGCTCTCCGCGGACCAGCAGAAGAAGATGGACGACATGTTCCTGCAGAGCCGCATCGCGCTCATCCACCTGCACGCGTCGCTCGAGGAAGAGCAGCTGAAGCTGGAGCCGTTACTGAACGTCAACCCGCCCGACCAGACCAGGGCGCTGGCGCAGATTTCGAAGATCGCCGACCTGCGGGCCGACCTCGAAAAGGCCAACGCGAAGATGCTGCTGGGACTGCGCAGCGTCCTGACCGCCGATCAGTGGACCAGGCTCCAGGCGCAGCAGCACGCCCATCACGACCGGCCCGATCGCGCGGAAGGCCGGGTAGATGGCCGCGGGCAGGGCAACGGACAGAGTCATGGACCGCAAGGACGCCCAGGACAGCAAGGTCCTCAGAATGGCCCTGCGCCGCCAGCCGCACCGGATGTCGAATAGGCGTTTGTTCCGCTGCAAAAGCAAAGGGCTCGCGAGAAGATCGCGGGCCTCTTGCATTTTCACGACAGAGTCGCAATGCGCCGTGTAGGATGGTCGGCCATGGCACAAATTGTAGGAACCTCCACCTTGCCGAAGCTGGCGAATCCCGGTCCGCTGGGACTTGCCGGGTTCGGTCTGACCACCTGTGTCTTGTCCGCAATCAACGCCGGGCTGCTCCCGCACGAGGCGTTGCCCGTGGTCGTGCCGCTGGCGTTCGCGTACGGCGGTGTCGCCCAACTGATCGCCGGCGTGCTGGAATTCCGGGTCGGAAACACCTTCGGCATGGTCGCTTTCACCTCTTACGGTCTGTTCTGGTGGTGGTTCGCGCTGCTGCAGTGGAGCGTCGGCGCGGGCTGGCTGAAGGCTCCGCCCGCGTCTGCGGGAGGCACAGTGCTGCTGATGTGGGGCGTCTTCACCCTGCTGATGTGGATCGTGACCTTTCGGACAAGCAAGGCGGTCTTCAGCGTTTTCCTGCTGCTTTGGATCACGTTCTTCCTGCTGGCCGCTGGAGACTTTGGCGCGGGTACTAGCAAGCTGGGCGGACTCGTCGGTCTGCTGACCGGCATCGACGCATTGTTGGTCGCGTTTATCGAGGTGCTGAATGCTACTGCGAACCGTGTGGTGATTCCGCTGGGCGATCCTATTTTGCGCTAGAAGAGCAAGAAAGACCCCTCCCTGTATTTAGGTCCAAAATATTCGGAAATAAGCACTTAGCTCCGGACCAGAGTCTAAACCTGAACGCCCCGTTTCTGAGGCACCGACTTTATCCTTTGCGGCCCCTGACGACTGCGGCAGCCACTTCCAAGCCGTCTTCCGGGATGGGCGGGACCGGCAATGCTGCCGCGCCGATGCCGAGCTTCTTTCGCAGTTCGGTGTCGATGCGGCCGAAGACCTCACGATTTTCCTTAAGGAATCCCCGGACGTTCTCACGGCCCTGGCCGATGCGCTCGCCCTGGAAGCTGTACCACGCCCCGCTCTTGTCGACGATGTTGTGCAGCACGGCGAGATCCAGCGTGTCGCCCTCGCGCGAGATGCCTTCACCGTAGAGGATGTCGAATTCGGCGTCGCGGAAGGGAGCGGCAACCTTGTTCTTGACGATCTTGACCTTGGTGCGCGAGCCGACGACCACGTCGCCTTCCTTGACCGCGCCGATGCGGCGGATGTCGATACGAACGGACGAGTAGAACTTCAGTGCGCGGCCGCCGGTGGTGGTCTCGGGATTGCCGAACATGACGCCAATCTTGTCACGTATCTGATTGATAAAGATGAGCGAGGTGCGCGATTTGGCAACAGTGCCGGTCAGTTTTCTGAGGGCTTGGCTCATCAGGCGTGCTTGTAGCCCCATGTGGGAGTCGCCCATCTCGCCGTCGAGTTCGGCCTTGGGCACGAGCGCGGCGACGGAATCCACGACCAGCACGTCGATGGCTCCCGAGCGCACCAGCGCTTCGACGATTTCGAGCGCCTGTTCGCCGTAGTCCGGCTGCGAGACCAGCAGGTTGTCCACATCGACGCCCAGCTTCTTCGCATAGCCGGGATCGAGCGCGTGCTCCGCGTCCACGAAGGCTGCGAGGCCGCCGGCCTTCTGGGCCTCGGCGATGATCTGGAGCGTGATGGTGGTCTTGCCCGAGGACTCGGGGCCGAAGATTTCGATGACGCGTCCGCGGGGCACGCCGCCCACGCCGAGCGCCGCGTCGAACGAGATGGAGCCGGTGGAGATGACCGAGATGGGGACGATCGCTTCCTTGGACCCGAGCCGCATGATCGAGCCCTTGCCGAACTGTTTTTCCAACTGCGAAAGTGCTGCTTCGATTGCCTTGCTGCGGTCGTCGGCCACGTTGAACTTCTCCTCGATACCAGGTAAGCCCGATAGTAGCATCGCGATTCTTTGCAAAGCAAATAAAAAGCGAAACAAGTTGTGAAGATTCGGGAGCAAATCGGTTAAGCTGAAACGCATGCAGCGATTTCGCTTCCTCGACGCGCTCACGATGGCCTTCGTCGTCATCCTGCTGATCTCGAACCTGCTGGCGCAGAAGATCGTGCGCATCGAGCTTTGGCACGGCGTGGGGGTGTCGACCTCGGGCGCGATGATCCTGTTCCCCATCACCTATATCTTTGGCGACATTTTCACCGAGATCTATGGCTATGCGGCGTCGCGGCGGGCCATCTGGGCGGGGTTCTTCGCGACGGCGCTGCTGTACGGCATCTCGGCCATCGTAATCGCGCTGCCGGCGGACCCGAAGTTCAGGAACCAGGCCGCGTTCGTGGCGGTCTTCAGCATTCTGCCGAGGATTCTGATCGCCAGCCTGATCGCCTTCTGGGCGGGCGAGTTTGCCAACTCCTATACGATGGCTCGGATGAAGCTGCTGACGAAAGGACGATGGCTATGGACGAGGACGGTCGGGTCGACCGTAGTTGGGCAGGCGGTGGATACGACACTGGTCATCGTGATTACCTTTGCCGGGACGTTTTCGGCCGGGAAGCTGTTCCAGATTATCTGGCAGGGATACCTGCTGAAGGTCGCTTATGAAGTGCTGGCTACGCCGGTAACGTATCTGGTGGTGAACTGGCTGAAGAGGGCGGAGCATGTGGATACGTTAGATGCGCATACGAACTTCAATCCATTTCGAAACGTTGTCAGTTCGGAAGTAGGAGGCTGAGCGCACTTTCCCAGATCTGACCTCCGCGGTATGGCCCATCACCGTCGGCATCAAGCTGGGGTTCGTCGAACCAGACCCAGTACACGGTGTTAATGCCAAGCGCGCTCTCTTCCTGACGGGTCAGACCTTCATCGCGGTCGCCGCTGATTGCGTTCACCTCATCTGGGTAAGGCGCGATGGTACCCGTGGCGCCTTTTGCCCAGAAGAAGGTAGAGGCTACTCGACTCGGTCACCTTGTGAAAATCGTTTACCTCTGACTGCGGATTTCATATAGTCCCCTGGGAGCCCGTGCCACGATTATCTCGGGCCTTCAGCCCTTTGGTTTTGTGGCCAATGGAAACCCCGGGCGCTGCCCTGGGCTGGGATATGGCCCGCCTTTGGCGCTCGACCGCAGCGGCGACGGACAATGAAGGCGACAGACAATGGAGTTGCTGGAGATCGATATACAGCTGTTCCGCGTGAGGCCCATCTGTTCCCGCGCTTAACGCGTATCTCTGTCATGCAATGCACGATCATGGCGAGCAGGACCAATTTGCCACTGTACCTGCGATGGACATGCGGGATAGTTCTTTTGGCAACAGCTCTCGCCTACCCGGCAGTCACCTCAGCTCATGTGAAGTGGTTTGCGGACTACGATGTGCGGACGCTGCCCAAACCCTTCGGCCAAGTGGCTACACCAACATTTTTCGCGCTGTTCGCGGCGTTTACAACCATGCTTTTCCTTGGGTTTCTGCTGGATAGCTGGATCGCGAAGCGATGGCCAGTGGTGAAGGATGCCGGCTCGAAGCTGGTCGTGATGCATGAGAAGTGGGTCCGCCTGTTTACCGGCGCTTTCCTGCTCTGCATGTGGACCATCGGCCTCAACATCCTGACGCCGGAGCTGCACACCCGTACACCGTGGATCTTTACCGTTCAGTTCCTCAGCGCGTTCTGCATCGCCTGGAGGCCTACCTGCGTGGCCGGGGCAGCGGGGATATGCTTGCTTTACGTCTACGGAATCACCCAGTACGGCATCTTTCACATGCTCGATTACGTTTACTTCCTCGGGATCGCGGTATTTCTGGCTGGAGTCACGATCCCCAGGCTATCCGAAATCCGGGTATCCGCGCTCACTGGAGGCCTGGCCTTCAGCATCATGTGGACGGCGATCGAAAAGTTCGTCTATCCGCAGTGGACCATGCAGGTATTGCAGAAACATGCTCACATGGCAGGCGGGCTTCCCTTAGGGCTGTTTGTGGTGGTTGCCGGCTTTGTGGAATTTACCCTGGCGTTTTACCTGGCCACCGGACGCGGCATGCTCCGGCTGGGAAGCCTGATCCTGCTCATCGTCTTCGTCGCCGCCATGCCGGAGTTCGGAAAGTACGATGTGGTCGGACACCTTCCGCTGGTCGCCATCCTGGGCGTTCCGCTGGTCGGGGGTAACTCGAAGCTGCAGCGGCTATGGCGTGTACCCGGTCGCGGAGCAGTGCATAACGCCATCGGCGTGTGCCTGCTGTATACGGTTGCGCTGGCGGTCTTCTTCTTCAGCTACTACGCCGTGCAGCATCTGGAATACCCTCGCGGCTGATCGCTATCTTTTTAGTAGATCGATGGGCTCGCGAACGTCTTCGATGCGGAACATACCTGCCAGCGCAGGATGCTGGCGCTTCACGGCCTCGTACATCTCCCAGGCGACGCGGCGATAGCTGTAGTGGCCGGCGACTCCGCTGCGCAGCTCCGCGATGTACAGGGCTTCGGCGAAGTCCATCTTGAAGAGCGAGCGGCAGCGCGTGCCGAGCGGCAGCAGGTATTGGGCGGATTGCGCGGCCTCAGGCGCGGCGGAGGATTGCAGGGCGCGGAAGCCGGCGTGGGCAGCGTTCATCGCGGAGGTGTAGAGAGCTTCGAGGCCGGACTTCGCAAGCGTGGGCTGGCCGGGGGCGTCGGGCGTGTCGAAGCCGTGCAGATCGGTGAACTCCTGAAGGAGCTGGGTGCAGCGGCGATGGCGATGCATGTCGCGGAAGCCGCCGATGTCCATGAGGATGTCAAATTTGAGCGCGGCGCCGCAATGGAAGGCGCGCAGCAGCTCGTCGTGACGGCCGCGATGGCGGGTGCCGAGATCGATTAGTTCGGACAGGCGCGCGGCTGAGAGTTCGCCGACGTGCGAGCGCAGCTGGCGATAGCTATAGTGGCAGTTCGGGTAGAGCAGAGAGGTCGCCAGTTCGATTTCCAGCGGCTCGTGGCCTTCAATCAGATCGACTACCGGTGCGGGATCGATCGCGCTTCCA
Organism: uncultured Acidobacteriaceae bacterium; assembly: GCA_964245315.1. Taxonomy (GTDB): domain Bacteria; phylum Acidobacteriota; class Terriglobia; order Terriglobales; family Acidobacteriaceae; genus Edaphobacter. Next base: position 28,842 of record CAXTMK010000030.1, read on the forward strand.
TGCATAAGTTCCGCGGCGGCTTGCTTCAGGAGAGCTTTCGTTTCGCGCTGGTAGTCGTTGGCGACGGCGTATTTGACCAGCGTGGGTGCTGCCTTCACGGGGCGCAGCAGCATCTCGGCGACGCGGGCGTCATGTTGGCCTTCGGCGGCGTCGGCCGACTCCAGAAGTTCCTCGGCGGCCTGATGGTTGACGTTCCAGGCGGGTTCGCTGGCAGCGGCGCGGAGCTTGTCGCCCAAGGTGCGGATCTCGGCGAAATCGCTCGTGAGCAGGCGCGAGACCTGCGTCTCCAGCGTGCGCGCGTTCACGATCTGGCCGAGCGAGGTGTTGGTTGCGAGCGGCAGCAGGTAGCGGGCGACGTCGAAGGCGCGGGCTTTGAGAGTGCGCTCGTAGGCGTCGGGCTTCATCGTCTCGGGGCATGGGATGGTGGACTTGAGCGCTTCCAGCATGCCCTTCGATATCTGGTCGTAGCCGGCGAAGAGGGCGGTTACGGCGGCGGTGTAGGGTGCGGTTTCGGCGCCAAGTTGCGGCGTGTACCAGCCGGATTTGCGGAAGTCCTGGTAGCGGGTGGAGCGCTCCTGGCCGTCCCAGCGCTGTTCGTCCACCAACGCGATCGCCGCGAGCAACGACAGGCGCTCGATGGCCATGGGGATGTGGGCGAGGTCGGCGATGGAGCGGTGACCGTACTGGAAGTAGAAGGTGTTCAGGAACTGCTCGGCGCGCTGGGCGCTGATCTCGCGCAGGCTCTCGCGCAGGGTCAGCGAGGAGCGGCTGTATTTGGCCATCGCGTAGGCGAGGACCTCGGGGTCGGCGCCGTGGATAGCGTAGACGTCGGTGGAGGATGGCGGGTTAAGGCTGTCGGGCATGGTCGGGTTAAGGATAAATTGCGACATTCTGCAAAAGCGGCGCGTTGAATGGAGGACGGAAACGGGCGCGGGTTACACTGATCTCCATGAATCTTCAGCTCGAACAACTCGGATCGGCGATGCGGATCGTTCCCTTCGAACCACTCAGCGTGGAGCAGTTCTGGCGTTTTAGCTGGGACCATCCCGACTTGCGCATGGAGCGGGAGCCGAACGGAGACGTGATTATCATGACGCCCACGAATCGCAGCACCGGGTTTCGCAACACCGAGATTACTCGCGTGCTGGCTAATTGGACGGAACAGGACGGCCGCGGGTATGCCTTCGATTCAAGCACCGGCTATACCTTAGCGGATAGTTCGGTGCGCAGTCCGGACGCGTCGTGGATCGGTGCGGAGCGCTGGAACCCTGACGCGGACGATGAGTTCGATACGGTGCTGTGCCCGGAATTTGTCATCGAGCTGCGATCAAAGAGTGACCGCCTGCGAGCGATGCAGGAGAAGATGGCGGCGTGGATGAGCAACGGCGTCGAACTGGGCTGGCTGATCGATCCGCAACGGCGGGTAGTAGAGATTTATCGTTGCGGGGAAACCCAGCCCACGACGCTGAACGCGCCGGACAGGGTTGAAGGCGAGGGGCCGGTGGCGGGTTTCGTGTTGAAGCTGGAAAGCATCTGGGGCAAGGGATGAGTGAGCGGATTGCGCTGGTAACCGGAGCATCGCAGGGGATCGGCCGCGCCATTGCGCTGCGGCTGGCGGCAAATGGCACGCATGTCGCGCTGGCGGCGCGCAATCTGGAGAAGCTGGCGGAGGTGGAAGGCGAGGTTGCCGCAATTGGCGGTGTGGCCAAGGCGTTTGCGCTGGATATGGCGAACGAGGAGTCGATCAAGGCCTGCGCCAAAGCCGTCATCGCGCACTTTGGGCGGGTCGAAATTCTGGTGAACAACGCCGGCATCACGCGCGACACGCTGAGCATGCGCATGCGCCGGCACGACTGGGATGACGTGCTGACCACCAACCTGACCGGCGCGTTTCTGCTGTCTCAGGCGTGCATGAGCAGCATGCTGAAGGCGCGCTGGGGACGGATGATCAATATTACGTCGGTCGTCGGCGAGACCGGGCAGGCCGGGCAGGCGAACTACGCGGCGTCGAAGGCCGGGCTGATCGGGATGACGAAGTCGCTGGCGCGAGAGCTTGCCGCCCGGTCGATTACGGTGAATGCCGTCGCGCCGGGGTATATCGCGACCGCGATGACGGCGATCCTGACCGAGGAACAGAAAACGGCCGTGACGGCGCAGATTCCGATGGGCCGGCAGGGGATGGATACCGAGATAGCCGCCGCGGTGGCTTTCCTGGCATCGGAGGATGCGAGCTACATCACGGGCCATACGCTGGATGTGAACGGCGGAATGTACATGGGGTAAGGGTTTACTCTTCAGTTAATATTTGGCCTGGTTCAGCCAGCCGTTGTGCTTCAAGTGATGGTTGAAGGTCAGGCGATTTGGAACCACGGGCGCTACCGGAATCTCAAAGGGTACGGCAATCCTCCGGTGTGGCAAAGATAAGTGTTGCCAGCGCCCTGCGCGCGGATTACTTTACGGCTAATGGCTGATATGCAAACATTCCTTCCTGTGCAGGCGAGTGCCCCAGTGAAGTCCATCTCGAACAACATCGGCAGCACGATACGCGACTTCCGCCTGCAAAAGGGAATGTCCCAGGGCGACATCGAGAAGCGTACGGGTTTATTGCGCTGCTACCTGTCGCGGGTGGAAAACGGCCACACCGTTCCGTCGCTTGAAACGCTGCAGAAGATCGCGGGCGCGCTCGATCTGCAGCTGGCGCAGTTCTTCGCGGAGGACAGCGTAGGCAAAGAAGTCTCGACGCTGAATTTGAGTGAGGAAGAAATCAGGTTTTTGACGCAGGTCCAGCGGTACTCGGCGGGTTTGTCGGATAGCGACCGGAGGCTGCTGCTGGCGATGGTGCGGAAGTTTGCTTCGAGCGCGCTGACGTAAAACGCATTCCAAAAAAAACGACCACGGGTTACGCGGAGTTGCACGGCTTGATCCGTGGCTATCCGTGAGACTCCGTGGTCGGCTTATTTCAGGTTGGCGATCCAGTAGCCGAAGAGAGACAGGGCCAGCGCGGCGATCAGGAAGACGGCTTTCTGGCGGTCGAGGTAGCGGGCGCGGCCGGCGGTCATGCGCGGGACCAGGCCCGGGCCGAGTGCCAGGCCGGCGAGAAAGCCGCCGATGTGGGCGGAATTGTCGACCCGCACCGGGCCGTACTTGATCGTGACGATGCCGATCAGCAGGTTGAGGCCGGCGAAGCGGACCACCGAGGTGCGCAGGCGCTGCAGTTCGCTCCAGGGGATGGGCAGGCGGCGATTCGACAGCAGCACGATGAGGATGCCGGCGATCCCGAAGACGGCTCCCGAGGCTCCGGCGCCCACGCCCGCTACATCGAGAAGCGGGACGCGGTGGAGGATGGCATTGATCACATCCCAGGCCAGCGAGAGCAGGTTGCCGGCTACCCCGGTGAGGATGTAGACGGCTATCAAACCCCACGGACCAAGCAATGGCTCACCCAGCAGGCCCAAATTCCAGAGGCACCACATGTTGGTGGCGATGTGGATAAATCCGATGTGGACGAACGTGGCGGTAATCAGCCGATACCATTCGCCATTAAGGACCAGCACGGAATTGTTGGCGCCGAAATGGATGAGCTGCGGAATGCTCGGACTGCTGAGCGAAACGCCACTGAGCGTCATCCAGAGGAAGACTGCGATGTTGACGCCGAGCAGGAAGTAGGTGCCTGGAGCGGAGCGTGGATCCCACTCGCTGTAATAACGCTGGTTCGGCGGTTCGGCGGGAGCGTAGCCGGGGCGTTCTGTCGTCTGGCCCACAGTCTGCACCTGTGGCTCGGTAATGGAGGCGAAGGCGTCGCTTTGGGAGGGGTCAGGCATGTGGGCTTAGAGAATCAGGCATGCCGCCGGGTAAAACGCTGGCGGATGTCCGAGGGAACGCGCTCCTGCACGATGGTCGAGACAATGTCGGGCAGCGGCGTGGCGATGGCGACCAGCACCCAGAGAATCATCGAGATGAAGAGGCCGGCGATGGCGACCCACTCCAGCGAAATCGCAATGGGGGTATTGTGCAGGTGGCCGATGGCATAGAGGTCGTTGTGGTGATCATGCCGCATCACCATGGCTGCGAGCAGGAACGCGCCGATCGAGAGCGTGCTGACCGAGATGAGGAGTACGTCGATGGTGCGAGCCTTGTGCTGGCGATGACGGCACTGCCGACATTCGGTGAGGTGATTTTCGTAGTCGGTGCGCATCTCGGGCGAGATGCTGGAGATGTCGTAGCGCCAGCCGGAGAGGATGGCCCCGACGATGGGGTCGGTGCAGGACTTTGATGCGAGCGTGCTCGGATTGGAGGACAAATCTCGGAGTGGCATAGGACCTCTTTGATTCTAGAGCATTTTTGCCGCGGACACACGCCGAAAGGCAAGCAAGTCCCCGGAACGACAACGGACAACCAGACTGGAAATTTGATTCCGAAGACCTGAGGAGGATGCGCCGTTTGTTGCAGCCGAGTTACAACTGTCCGGTTATCGACAACGTCACGGATTTAGACGGTCGATGGTTCAGTATGTTTGAAGGGGAGGGCTGGTCGTGGGGACGGCAGGACACTAACGCCGAGGGTTGAACTAGAGGTGGATGGTGTCGAGCGGGATAGACTGCATCGCGACCAGCACGCGGTTGCCCAGCAGGCTCATGCGGTTGTTGAGGGCGCGCTCAGCGGCCAGTCGAGCGAGTTCGGGAGCGTTGTTCGACTTCGAGATGTGTCCGAGGATGATGTAGGTCGCGCCGCCGTCGTAGTCCTTCATCAGGAAGTCGGCGGTGGCGTCGTTCGAGAGGTGGCCGACGCGCGAGAGGACGCGCTGTTTGACCGACCATGGATAGGGGCCGTCGCGCAGCATTTCGAGGTCGTGGTTGGATTCGAGCAGCATGACGTCGATGCGGCGCAGCGCGGACTTGACGTTCGGCGGAACGTAGCCGAGATCAGTGGCGACAGCCATGCGGACGCCGTCAGCCTCGAAGACGAAGCCACATGGGTCGGCGGCGTCGTGCGGGATGGTAAAAGGACAGATGGCGATGTCGCCGATGGAGAATCCCGTTCCGGGGCGGAAGTATTCCAGGCGCGGCAGGAAGGTGGGGTCGGCCTTGGCTTTGGCGGCGATCTCCGGGGCGCAATCTTCTTCGGGCTCGGGCGCGGGTTCGGACACCGGGGCGGAGCGCTCTTGCGCCGGGGTCTGCGCGAGTGAATAGTCGGGCGTGTTAGCAGCGGCTTCGGCGCGGGCGAGCTTCTGCTGCTGCAGGTGGTCGAGCCACTGCGCGTAGCTCATGGTGGTTCTGGGAGTCATCATGCGCACCCAGGCGCGATGCGTCGCCTCGGTGAAGAAGACCGGGATGCCGAGCTTGCGCGCCAGCACCGGCAGGCCGGAGACGTGGTCGAGGTGCTCGTGCGTGATGACGATGGCGTCGAGCGTGGCGGGGTCTTCGTCGGTGAGGGCCATCCGCCGGAGGAGCTCGCGGCAGGAGAGCCCGCAGTCGACCAGGATGCGGGTGCGCGAACTCGATATGACGCTGGAGTTGCCCTTCGAGCCCGAAGCTAGGACGGTGATGCGCATTATGTTAAGGATACGCGGTTTGTTCGCCGGCGGGGAGCGTCGGGGTGTTGAAATAGGTGCCGAATTGGTTACCGGATCAGGCGCGCAGGTGGGCGAGTCGAGCGTCTTTGGCGTAGATGACATCGCACACGTCAAAGACCGTCGCGGCAAGAGGAGTTCCGACAAGTTCGCTTCTTAGCAGAGCGTGAGAAAGGAGCGAACTGGAGGCGATGCTGCGGGATGCTGCGTCGATAATGCTGAATGCCGGACCGCTTTCGATGACTCTGTATTCCAGTGAGGCTGCCCAGCGGTCGAGCGCACTTGCGTTGTGACCCCATTTGCCAAGGATCAGGTCGAAGTTGGCGGCGCTGTGCTCGTGTCCCGGGGTCCACTCGACGAAGTAGGCAGCGATCGCTTCGCCTCCTTGATAGACGTACCCCCAGACGCGGGAAGTCATCTTGCCGCAGCAGGCACATGGGCCAAAGCTTGCCTGGTTTTGAGCGCTGTAGTCGAGAGAAAGCTCGGTCGAGTCCATGTATAAAGCGTACCTGAGCGGTTGAGGGGGCGCGGGTAAGTCGGGCTCGCGCAGCTGACATTCCCTCAGAGGCTAAAGCCTGCATAATCTTGTGGCGCTGATGCGGGAGTGAACTCCCGCCCCTTCAAAACGGTACCCTCACAACTGTGTAGTGTAGTCCACGTCCGGGATTGGGGCGACGCGGCTGATGTCGGCAAGCAGGACGGATTCTCCGCTGGCGCTGGTCGCGGTGAAGGCGCCATCGGGCTCGCGCAGGACGCGCAGCAGGAAGACGTCCGGCGTGGGGGGCTCGTCGACGACCATGACGATCTCGGCGAAGAACTGCTCGCCGGAGGTGAGTTCGACGGCGACGATGCGGTCTTCGCAGCCTTTCAGCAGTATTAGGTCTTCGGGGCTCATGCGGATTTGAGCGGCGCGAGGAAGTTGACCGTGGCGCGCAGGATGACCTTGTTGTCCTGGTTGTAGGCGATAGAGCGGGTACGGACGATACCGAACTTTGGACGGTTGACGGAGTGGCGGACGCCCAGCACTTCGATCTCGGAGCGGATGGTGTCGCCGGGGCGGACGGGTTCGGTCCAGCGCATCTCCTCGACGCCGGCGCCGATCATGCCGCCGAAGACCTTGATCGACTGCACGCGCAGCCGCATGACAATGGCGGCGGTAAGCCATCCCGAGGCGGCGAGGCCTTTGAAGAACGAGCCTTCGCCGGCCGCCTCGTCGAGGTGGAAGGGCTGAGGATCGTACTTCTGCCCGAATTCCTTGATCTCCTCGGCGGTAACCCGGGCGGAGCCGGCGGAGTGGAACTTCTGGCCGACGTAGAAATCTTCGAAGTATAGGTCTTGCGACATGAGAATTCCTTTTGCAGATGAGAATACAGGAGATGAGATGCGGCGTGGCTAGAAAGGAATGACGGTTAGACCTGGGATCATGCGGAAGTGACGGACGTTGGCGGTCAAGAGCGAGAAGTTGAGAAATAAGGCAGTCGCGCCGATCATAAGATCCATCGGAGGAATCGTTTGGCCGATTGCTGCTTGCTGACCGCCGATGCGGCCGGCAAGTTCGGCAATTTTCAACGGGATACGGGTGGACAGGAATGTCGCGTCTCAACTCGGCAATGAATTGCTGGCGACGCCTCTGGCCGTCGGCCGTTCCGCAATATGCGCCGATCAGCAGTTCGGTCAGGACAACGGTTGAGGTTCGCAGATCCTGCGGACCGATGATGCTGCGAATCTGAATGAGCATGGCCGTCTCAGTCAGCCGCTGCCTTTGGGCTTTGATGGGCACGCTTGAATCTAAGAGGACTCCCAATCGTTGGGCCATCCTCCCTGCCGATTGAAACGCATGATCTCTTCCATGTCGTCGCCGAAGTCATCGTCAAGTGTGACGGCGGAGCCTCTCGCTTCGGACCGCCGAATGGCATCGTCTATGGTCCAACCCACGGGAAATTCCTCGACGGCGGGAACAAGCGCGAATGATTCCGCTCCGCGATTGATTTGGACCTGCTCTCCGGCGCGAACTTTGTCGATCAATCCCGACAGGTCGTGCGCAGCTTCAGCTTCCGAGATATGGATGACGGACATGGCGGAATTATACCTGCGCGGGTGCGGTGCTCGGC
>CAXTMK010000030.1:36531-39051 GCA_964245315.1 uncultured Acidobacteriaceae bacterium
TGCCGCCAGGCTTCAAGCGCGCGCTCGCACGGGATGCGGTGGCGTTCTTTCTTGTCGCGGATGCGCTTGCGCAGGTCTTCTTCGAGCGGCGGCAGCAGGTCGAAGGTGATGTTGGCGGGCTGGAATCTCTTGCTCTCCGCGTGGGTAATGTAATGGATTAAAGACCCGTGGGCGCTGAGGCGTGGCGCGGGCTCCGGCGTGCGGCCCTCCGCCAGCGCGGAGGCGAAGATGCCCGCCAGCATGCCCCCGGCGATCGATTCGGTGTAGCCCTCGACGCCGGAGAGCTGGCCTGCGATCAGGATGTCGGGGCGGGCTTTGAGCTGGAGCGTCTCGGTGAGCAGAGACGGCGCGTGGAGGTAGGTATTGCGATGGATCTGACCGTAGCGCAGGAAGGTTGCGCGCTCGAGGCCGGGAATCATGCGCAGGATGCGAGCCTGCTCGCCGAATTTGAGGTGGTTCTGGAAGCCGACCAGGTTGTAGCTGTCGGCGCGCAGGTTTTCGCAGCGCAGCTGCACGGCGGCGTAGGGCCAGCGACCGGTCTTTGGATTGGTCAGGCCGGCGGGCTTCATGGGGCCGAAACGCAGCGTGTCGCGGCCGCGGCGGGCGGTCTCTTCGATGGGCAGACAGCCTTCGAAGTAGGTGAGTTTTTCGTTGGGTTCGCTCTCGGCAGGGATATGCTCCCACTCCTTCGCCTGGACGGTTTCGGCCGCAATCAGAGCGTCGATGAAGGTTTCGTACTCCTCCCTGGTGAAGGGGCAGTTGATGTAGTCGGCGGTGCCCTTGTCCCAGCGCGCGGCGAAGTAGACCTTGTCCATGTCGATGGTGGTGGCGTCGACGATGGGCGAGATGGAGTCGTAGAAGGCTAGATGATCGGAGCCGGTGATGGCCTGAAGGGCGTCGGTGAGCGGCTTCGAGGTGAGTGGGCCGGAGGCGAGGACGGTGAGGTCGGCGTCCGTTGGATCGAGGGTGAGAACCTCTTCGCGGATGATCGTGATGTGGGGGTTTGTGCCGAGGCGGTCGGCGACCCGCTGCGAGAAGGCGACACGGTCGACGGCCAGGGCGTGCCTGGCGGGGACGGCGGAGGCATCGGCGTCGGCGAGCAGAAAGGAACCGGCGCGCCGCATCTCCTGCTTGAGCAGCCAGGGCGCGGAGTTCTCGGACTCGGATTTGAGCGAGTTGGAGCAGACCAGTTCGGCGAAGTCGGCGGTCTGGTGGGCCTCGGTGGAGCGATGCGGGCGCATCTCGCAGAGCGAGACGCGGTGGCCCCGGGAGGCGAGTTGTAGAGCGGCTTCAGGACCGGCGAGGCCGCCGCCTATGACTCGGATATGCTTCATGGGTTAAGGTTACGCCAATGCGGAGCCGCACCACGGACAATGCGAGATAGCGATCGTGGACGAGCCGCCGTCATGAACGATGAGACCATAACAGTGGTTGCCCCTTACGATAAGTGCGTCGGGACAGGCGAAGGGATCGGTATGAGCGTCACACTTCCACGCCAGTTGATCAGCCATCATCGAGCAGCATATCGGATTAGTCATTGCAGTCAAAGTTGAGGCTAGCGGTAAGCGTCACGGCGATTTCGCACGCCGGTGATATTGATGGTATCCGGCCCGGCTTTATCGAAGAGGACTCGATAGTTGCCGCAGCGAAGCCGCAATCCATCCAGCGGCGGCTGAAGCGTCTTTAGATCGCCGATGCGTGTCAGGCTATAACGGTCAAGGCAGTGAAGTAACGCGATTGCGGCTGAGCGGTCTACGCCTCTAAGCTCAGCCCTTGCCTCTGGCGACCATGTGATTGCCAGACGCGAGCGGCCGGCCTGAGGGTTCATAGCCCAAACTCACGAAGAATTTCTTCGTGGGGGATGCCCTCGCCACGGCGGAGTGAAGCGCGGGCTCGTTCGATCGATGCGATGGTGTCATCATTCAGTTCCTCGTCGTCTGGTGGCGCAGCGTCCAGATTTGTAACGACTGGCTCAACGAGGACGTCCAGCAAACCGCGCACGGCATGAAGCTTATCGGCGGAAAGGACATCGATCAGCATGTGGGCTTCCTGGCGCTCTTGTGCGAGATCGATTGTCATGGCCGTCTCCTCAGTAATGATTTTATGACACTACTGCCGACGCGAGTACCGACAGGGCGTCATCCGCCACGCGCATGATGCGCCATTCGCTCAACATAATGGCACCCTGCGAGTGGTAGAAGTCGATGGCGGGCTGGTTCCAGGCAAGCACGTCCCATTCCAGGCGCGGACAGCCTTCGGCGATCGCGATCTGGGCGAGGTGGCGTAGCAGCGCTTTGCCGATTCCCTGCCCTCGCTGCGCGGGCGTGACGTAGATGTCTTCGAGGCGGATGCCGTGATGGCCGCGCCAGGTGCTGTAGCTGGTGAAGAAGAGGGCGAAGCCTGCGGGTGCGCCGTCAACTTCAGCGATGACGCAGCGGAACCGCGGCGTGGGGCCGAAGCCGTCGCGGAGCAGGTCGGCTTCGGTCGCGAGGACGGCGTCGGGTTCGCGTTCGTAGAGGG
>CAXTMK010000031.1:0-38734 GCA_964245315.1 uncultured Acidobacteriaceae bacterium
TCGATAAACAATACGTCCGCGACTATCTCGAATCGATCCGATGGAACAAACAGGCGCCCGCGCCCGCGCTGCCGGACGAGGTCGTCGCCCGCACTCGGGAAAAGTATATGCAGGCGTTCAGCGCCATCACCGGCCGCTCGGAGTTGTAGGTTAGTCCCTTCGTTGGTTCCGTCCTTTGAGCGGCGACGAAGATTCATGCCAGACTAAGCATTGCGATGCTTACGCACCCCGCCACGCACCTCACGCTCGCCTCGCTGACCGGCTTCGATTGGTTCCTGGTGATCGTCGCGGCTGTTTCAACACTCTTTGCGATGATGCGCGGCTTCATTCGGGTGCTGTTTTCGCTGGTCGGTCTGACTGTCGGAACGCTGCTCGCCAGCTGGAACTATCTTCGTCTCGCCGCGTGGCTGCATCGCTGGATCACGAGCAAATCCGCAGCCGAAGCCGTTGCCTTCCTCGCCATTCTGTTCGCGGTCACCATCGCCTTCAGCGTGGCCGCCGGCGTGGTGCGCAGGACCGCTCGCGCGGTCGGCCTGGGATTCATGGATCGCCTGCTGGGCGCAGGCCTGGGGCTGGTTCGCGGCGTGCTGCTGGGGGTCGGCGTCATGATGGCGATGGCCGCGTTCAGTCCTCATTCGGCGTGGATCCGCAACTCTCTGCTCGCGCCCTATTTCCTTGCCGGGGCGCATGCGGTATCCTTCGTTGTACCGCAACATCTGCAGCAACAGATGGCTGAAGGAACCAGGCACCTGGTAGAAAAAACTCCCGGAATGCTGAAGCAAACCATCCCTCCGCAATAGCGATGGGCAGGCCCGTTTTTCCGTGATAGATTTCAGTATCGTCCATTCATCGGACCTGCAAGTGAGGACACAATCTTGAAGCGCGAACTGGACGGCCTGATCACGCAGATGCATAGCGCCGGAATCTCTTACGAAGAGGCTCTGCGGCAGTTCAAGCGGCGCTACATCCTCGAAGTGCTGCACCAGCACAAGGGCAACCAGTGCAAAGCGGCCGAAGAACTCGGCATGCATCGCAACACGCTCAGCCGAACGCTCGCCGAGCTGAACATGGACACCGCCAAGATCCGCAGCGGCATGCGACGTCCGCCCATGAGCGAGCGTCCGCGCAACCTCGCGGCCGTCTCCGGCATGACCTCCAACATCGCGAAGATTCGCTAGCGGTGAAGCCGCGCGCAGCAGATGGCGTTGAGCTTCGTCCAATCAGCAGCGCCATGAATCGAACCCTCCAACCAACGATCGCGCTTCTGCTTGTGGCCGCCGGTGCATATGCGCAGACGGGCCCCGCCGCGCCGTTCAAGCCCGATCCCCAACGCGCCGCCCAGGCTTATCTCGCGGGCGCTCGCCTGCTCGACCGCAAGAATCTCGCCGCCGCCCAGCAGGAGTTTGCCAAAGCTGCGCAGCTCGATCCGACGCACTCCGAATATTCCCTCGCCTCCACGCTCACGCGCGAGCATCGCGTCACCGAGCTGATCCATCAGGCGGCCCTCGCCCGCATGACCGAGCACGCCTCGCAGGCCGATACCCTGCTTGCCGAAGCTCGCGCCATCGACCCCGGCAACGAGCTGGTCCTGCAACACCCGTCCGATGCGCCTGCCACGCAGCACACCGTGACAACGCCGCAGGTCACCTTTGCCGGTCCTGTCGAGCTCGAACCGACAGCCAGCCCGCAGGATCTGCACCTGCGCGGCGATGCCAGAACGGTCGTGACGCGCGCCGCCACGGCCTACGGCATTCATGCCGTCTTCAACGAAACCGTCACCGGCCAGAACCAACTCCGCTTCGACATGGAGCAGACACCCTACACGCAGGCCATGCCCATCCTGCTGCGCATGGCGCACCTGTTCGCCGTGCCGGTGGACGCCCACACGCTGCTGATTGCGAAGGACACCGAAGAGAATCGCGGCAAGCTCGAACGCCAGGTCGAAGAGACCATTTACATCCCCGGCAGCACCACTGAACAGCTGAACGAACTGACCAATATCATCAAGAACGTCTTCGACGTGAAGCAGGTGGTTGCAGCGCAATCGAGCGGCACCCTGCTCGTTCGCGCCCCGGCGCCCACGCTGAAGGCCGTCAACTACACTCTGGCCGACATGCTCGATGGCGGCGCGGAGGTGATGCTTGAAATCAGGCTGGTCACGGTCGACAAGAGCATAACGCGAAACATAGGCATCTCGCCGCCCACCTCCTTCTCTGCCTTCAGCGCCGCGCAGGAGGTCCAGTCCTTCGTCTCCACTAACCAGTCGCTCCTCACGACCGCCATCTCTTCCGGCGCGTTCACGCCCAGCGGCAGCGCAGCCCAGCAGCTGGTCGAGGCAGCCGCGTTCCTTATCCTCAGCGGCCTCGCGACCGACGCCAAACTGACTAACGTCATCAGCTTCTTCGGCAACGGACTTACGCTCTTCGGCGCCAGCATCGGCAGCGGCGCCACGCTCAACCTGGGGCTCAACTCATCCGAATCGCGTGCCCTGGACGACATCACCGTCCGCGTCGGCGACCGCCAGACCACCACGCTGCGCATCGGCGAAAAGTATCCCATCACCACGGCGACCTACTCGAGCGGAGTCTCCAGCGCGACCGCCTCCGCACTTTCGGGCGTCAGCATCAACGGGCAGAGCGCCGCTGCCCTGCTCGCGCAATATACCAGCGCGGCCTCCACGGCGACGGTTCCGCAGGTGCAGTTTGAGGATCTCGGCCTCACTCTGAAGACGACACCCAGCGTCCAGCGCGGCGGCCTGATCGGCCTGCACATCGACCTGAAGCTTGAAGCCCTGACCGGCAACAGCCTCGACAACATTCCCATCCTCACCAGCAGCGTCTTCACCTCCGACATCGCTGTCCAGGAGGGCAAGACGGTCGTCATGCTCTCCGACGTGTCGAAGACCCAGGCGAACAGCATCAGCGGGCTTCCGGGACTCGGCGAACTCCCCGGCTTTCAGGAATCGCTCTCCGACTCCACCCGCGAACAGGACTCCTCCGAGCTGATCATGCTGATCACGCCGCACCTCGTCCGCCGCCGCTCCAACAGCATGGCCAGCAAGCCGTTCCTCTTCGCCACATCGGTCCCCGCGGACAACTGATCGCCGTACAGGACCGTCAGCCTGGCGAACCCGGAACCTCCGTAGTTGTCTTGTGCGTCTGCGACCGGCCCTCCGCGTTGACCTCCGCCCCGAACGTCGATATAGTCATAGAGGTGTGAGCGGGAGTAGCTCAGTGGTAGAGTGCTTCCTTGCCAAGGAAGATGTCGCCGGTTCGACCCCGGTCTCCCGCTCCAGACATCATCCATCTGCGGTACACTTCACATACAATTTTTTGTTTGCCTGCCGACTCAGGCAGGCCAGGGGCGCGGTACCCAAGTGGTAAGGGAGAGGTCTGCAAAACCTTTATGCGTCGGTTCGATCCCGACCCGCGCCTCCATCATCAACAACTTACGACGAATCGATCCCAACTCTGCACAACGGTAGAGGTGCGGACATTCTCTAACTGTTCCGCGATTGACTCCGGAGCCAGTTCCACGAGCTCGAATCCTCGGGGTGTCACATCCTGCACACCTGATTCGGTGATGATGCGATCGACGACTCCGTGACCAGTCAAGGGGAGCGTACAGGTCCGCAACAGCTTGGCCGCTCGCCCCGCGCGCTGTGCTCCATCAGCACCACCACCCTGCGCACGCCGAAACACCAGATCCGTGGCGCCGCCCATCCCCTTGACGCGTTTGCCCGGAATCACCCAGTTGGCGAGATCGCCGTTCTCCGCCACCTGCATTGCGCCCAGAATCACCAGGTCGACGTGCCCTCCGCGAATCATGGCAAACGACTCAGCAGTTTCGCAACGACGGCCAAAATCGTCGCGGTTACGCGGTAGGAGAATAGATCATGACGCAGGTCGGCGGTAGGCGGACCGAACCGCCGATGCCCACAGCCCTGGGCCAGGTGACATTCGTGTCACAACAACGCCGTTACCCGGGACTGCTTGGTATCCTTCCTCATGCCGGCCACCACAGCCAACAGACGCAGTCTCGTTCTGCATCTGCTCGTCGGCGCGTGCGTCTTCACCGCCGGAGCGGTGGAAGCCTGGTGCGGTCGCCCCGAACTCTTCGGCGACGACATCTCCTACCTCGACGTCGCGAACGCCATCCACGCCCACGACTGGCGAGCCGCTCTCAACCCGCTCTGGAGCATCGGCTACCCGCTGCTGCTCACCTGCTTCAAACCCTTCTTCGCACCCATTATCCATGGCGAGCTAACCGCGATTTTCGCGCTGAACCTCATCGTTTACCTCGCCTCCTGGCTCAGCTTCCTCTTCTTCCTTCGCACCGCCTCGTTCTTTCGCTCTTCGGAATTAGCGTGGGGCTTCAGCCCCACGAATAGCGCCGATGAGAAAGACGAGGCTTCAGCCCCGGGCTCTCTACGACCCCTGCTCCTCATCTCCGCCGCCTGCATCTTCACCTGCACCCAAATCTGCTTCGGCCGCGTCTCCAGCATCGGCCCCGACCAACTCGTCACCGGCCTCTTCTTCTTCGCATCCGCCTTCGTCCTCCGCTTCATCCTGCAGCCGTCCCTACGCAACGGAGTCGTGCTCGGCCTTACCCTCGGCCTCGGCTACATCGTGAAGGCGGTCTTCCTTCCGCTCTCCGTCATCCTGCTCGCCACCGCGTTGCTGCCGTATCGCCGCAGGCTGCGCCCGGCCATCGCACTCAGCGCCCCGCTTGCGCTTCTGGCGCTGATGCTCCCCTACGCCGCCGGCCTCTCCTGGGCCATCGGCCGGCCCACGATCGGCGAATCCGGCGCGCTGAATTATGCCTTCCACGTCAACCGGCTCCCGCACTGGATGGGCTGGCAGGGCGGCCCGCCGCGCCTGCGCCATCCGCTGCACCCCGTGCACCTGTTGCGCCAACACCCCGCCGTCTTCGGCTTCGGCGAGCCCTTTCAAGTCACCTACCCGCCGCAGTTCGCCATGCAGTACTGGTACGACGGCTATAAGCACTTCTTCTCCCCGCTCAACGCCATCCACGCCGTGGCCACCAACCTGCACGAACTTGAAAAGGTTCTCCACGAAAATACCTTCTTCGTCCTGGCCTGGCTGTTCTCGGCGACAATCCTTGTTTATGCCACGTTCTCCCGTGCAGGTTCGATCGGACGGGTCGAGGCTCGCGGAGCGTGGCCCTTCTACCTCCCGTCGCTCCTCGCCATCATCCTTTATCTACAGGTCCATCTCGAAGGCCGTTACATCGCCGCCTTCGTCGCCATCCTCGCGATGCTCCCGTTCCTCGTCTGCGCGCGGCTGCTCCCACGCATGGGCCGGCTTGCGCTGCCGCTCCTCGTCGTTGGAACTCTCATAAACATCTTCAACCAGTTCGAACCCGCGTTTCATCGCGGCAGACCGGAAACCGGCGGCCAGTGGACCATCGCTCAATATCTGGTCCACTCCGGCCTCAAACCCAACGACAAAGTAGCCTCCGTCTCCACTCTCAACGACATCCGCTGCACCTGGGCCTACGCCGCCCGCCTGCACATCGTCGCCGACATAGGCAACGACGCCTACTCCCCGCAAGATCAGCAGCAGGACTTCACACTCTTCTGGACCGATCCTGCCATCCAGCAGGACGTCCTCCGCCTCTTCCGCAAGCAAGGCGCCGTAGCCGTAATCGTGCCCCACGCCCAATCCGCCGCACTAAGCTCGAATTGGCAACCGATCCCCGGAACCGACGCCTGGCTCCTCCGCTTCTAATTGGGATCACCACAGCCTTCGGGTGCCCATCTCGTTCGGCTTTATCGAACGAGGTGGGGTCTCAGGACCATCCTCTGCGGTTGCCCGTTTTACACGCCGCACTCCGCTAAAATTGTTCCGTGCCCACCGACCTGAAGCCCATCCGCCGCGCCCTCCTTTCCGTCACCGACAAATCCGGTCTCATCGACTTCGCCCGCACCCTCGCCGCCCACGGCACCGACCTTATCTCCACCGGCGGCACAGCCCGCGCCCTGCGCAACGCCGGTCTCCAGGTCCGCGACATCTCCGACCTCACCGGCTTCCCCGAGATGCTCGACGGCCGGGTCAAAACCCTCCACCCCAAAGTCCACGGCGGTATCCTCCACATCCGCTCGAACGCCGAACACATGGCGGCCGTCGAAGCCCACGCCATCGCACCGATCGACATGGTCGTCGTCAACCTCTACGCCTTCGAGAAGACCGCGCAGAAGCCCGGCGTCACGACTGAGGAGATGATTGAAAACATCGATATCGGCGGCCCTTCCATGCTGCGCTCCGCAGCCAAGAACTTCGAAGATGTAGCCGTAGTCACCAGCACCGCCGACTACGCCGCGCTGACCGAAGAACTCTCCGCCAGCCACGGCCAGCTGTCGTACGAGACCCGCTGGCGCCTGGCCACACAGGCCTTCGCCACCACCGCCGCCTACGACGCCGCCATCGCCTCCACGCTGGAGAGTTTGTCATCCCGCAGCGAAGCGAAGGGATCTGCTTCCGTGCTGCCGCAAACTCTCCGCATCATCCAAACCCAATCCACCCCTCTCCGTTACGGCGAAAACCCCCACCAGCAAGCCGCCCTCTACACCGACGGCTCCGGAACCGGGGTAGCCGGGGCGCACCAGCTCCAGGGCAAAGAGCTCTCCTACAACAACCTCGTCGATCTCGACGCCTGCTGGGAGCTCGTCTCTGAATTTGAGGAGGCCGCGGTCGTTATCATCAAGCACACCAACCCCTGCGGCGCCGCCACCGGAGCCACTGTCCTGGACGCATACCGCCGAGCATTGGCCGCGGATCCGGTATCCGCCTTCGGAGGCGTCATCGGCATCAACCGCGAGGTCGACGACGAAGCCGCGGCCGAGATCGTTAAACTCTTCGTCGAAGCCATCGTCGCGCCGTCTTTCACCCCCGAAGCCCTCGCCCGCTTCGCCGCCAAAAAGAACCTGCGCCTCATCCGGATCAAGCCCGCGCCGACCTCGCGCATTCTCAAGCAGATCTCCGGCGGCATGCTGGTCCAGACCGCCGACCGGCACCAGCTTACCGACGCCGAACTCGCCGTCGCCAGCACCCGCAAGCCCACCCCCGAAGAACTGCGCGCCCTCCTCTTCGCGTGGACGATCTGCAAACACGTCAAATCGAACGCCATCGTCTACGCCCGGTATTTTGAAGGCCACGGCCAGACCGTCGGCATCGGCGCCGGCCAGATGTCGCGCGTCGACGCCGCCCGTTTCGGCGCTATGAAGGCCGTTTTGCCCCTTAAGGGCACCGTCGCCGCCTCCGACGCCTTCTTTCCCTTTCCCGACGGCCTTGAGGTGGTCGCCCACGCCGGCGCGACCGCCGTCATCCAACCCGGCGGGAGCATGCGCGACAACGAGGTCGTCGCGGCCGCCGACCGCCTCGGCGTCGCCATGCTCTTCACCGGCGTCCGCCACTTCCGCCACGGCTAACCTCCGACGCGCTCGGAACCTTTTTGCACTTCCTGGAGGAACTGAAGTATGAGGCAAGCAGCGCTGGCAAGTTTCGTCGCAGTCATCGTAGCGGTTGGAGCCGTCCCGGCGAGCGTCTCGACCGCGCGGCAGCCGCAACAGGCAACTTCGTTGCAGTTCGAAGTGGCTACCATCAGGCCCGGCAACCCGCAACTGGCTTATTCGCATTCTTCGAGCGGCGGCCCCGGAGGTCTGTTTCAGATGGTGAATACGCCTTTGAAGCAGTGGGTAGAGATGGGGCTGTCCGTCAGCGATTACGCCCTGAAGGCGCCACCCTGGCTCGATACATCCAGGTTCGACCTGGATGCAAGGCTGCCTGCCAGCAAGCCGCTCGACCAGAAAGCTATGGCCGAAATGATGAGAACGCTCTTGATCGAGCGATTTAAATTGAAGTGGCACGAGGAGCCTCAGATCGTGTCCGGCTATGAGTTGGTTCCCGACAAGAAGGTCCTGGCCCAACCTGCGACGCTGATGGAACGACTGCGCGGTGGCGGGCGGAGTTCCGGCCCTACAGCCATCGGTGGCACAAATATGCCGATGCCGGAACTTGCGGAGGCGCTGGGAAAGGCACTCGGAAGGCCGGTCGTAGACGCAACGCACCTTTCCGGTGGCTTCGACATCAAGTTGATGTGGCGTCCGTCCGACCCGGTTGCGGCGGCCGAGCAGAAGCGATACGGAATCGATGTCGACAACCTCCCCGATTCGGTGTTTACCTCGGTTCGGGAGCAGTTGGGGCTGCGGCTTCAGAGCGCCAAGGTTCCGTCGAAGGTCATCGTTGTGGACAACATCGATCGCCAACCTACCGGGAACTGATGTTCTCGTTCCCGACCCGAAGAGCGCATCCATTGGCGCAACTTGCCCGTCTAAATTAGTGTTGAACAAGCTATCGCTCGCGGTTGAGCGCACTTTCCGGCCGAGGACTCCACGCCCCATGACACTGCGCCACTCCGCCTTCATCCGCACCGCTATCATCTCCGCGGTCGCCGTCTGCCTGGCCGCTCCCGCCGCCTTCGCGCAGGCCCAGCTGAAAGAGCGCCCCAAACCGGTCGATCCCAACGCTCCGCCGGACCGCTCCGGCGCCTACTATCACACCGGCCTCGCGCACATGTATGAGGAACTGGCCGTAAATAACGGCCGTCCCGACTACGCCGCCCAGGCGATCGAGGAGTACAAGCTCGCGCTCAACGCCGATCCCAACTCGCAGTACCTGCAGG
Source organism: uncultured Acidobacteriaceae bacterium (assembly GCA_964245315.1). Classification (GTDB taxonomy): domain Bacteria; phylum Acidobacteriota; class Terriglobia; order Terriglobales; family Acidobacteriaceae; genus Edaphobacter. The sequence continues at coordinate 8,704 of CAXTMK010000031.1, forward strand.
ACGGGCTCGCCGACCTCTACTTCAAGATCGGCCGCATTCGCGAGGCGGTCACCGCCGCGCAGGATCAGGCAAAAAAGAATCCCGGCGACATTGAAGCCCACACCCTGCTCGGCAAGGTCTACCTGCGATCGCTCGGCGACATGCAGGGCGCGCAGTCGGCGGAGATGCTGAAGCTTGCCATCGGCGAGTACGAGACTCTGGCGAAGCTGAAGCCGAAAGATCTCGAAACCCACCTCCTGCTCGGTCAGCTCTACGGCCTGAACCATGACACCGCCAAGGCCGAGGCCGAGTTCAAGATCGCCCAGGGGCTCGACTCCAACTCCGAAGAGGCCGTGCTGAACATGGCGCGTCTTTATACCGAACAGAACGAGCCGCAAAAGGCCATTGACGTGCTCTCCGCCATTCCCGCCGACGATCGCGGCGCGCGCGTCGACTTCGCGCTCGGCGGCACCTACGACCTGATCCACAAGTCCAAAGAAGCCATCGCCGCCTATAAGGCCGCGCTCGACGAGGAGCCTGACAACCCCGACACTTTGCGCGCCCTGGCCGCCGCGCTGCTCGCCGACAATCAGCTCGACCAGGCGCTGCCGCTCTACAAACAGCTCGCCGCCAACGACCCCACCGACGTCGACTCGCAGCTCAAGGTCTCCGAGATCCAGCAGCACCAGGGTCACTATGACGACGCCCTCGCGACCCTGAAGAAGGCCAAGGCCTCGAACGCTAACCAGGAGAACCCGGAACTCTCGTTCAACGAGGCACAGGTGTACGATTCGCTCGGCAAGTACGACGAAGCCATCGCCGCGCTGAAGTCCGTGCTGGCCATTCCGGCGCAGAGTCCCGATGGCAAATTCACCGAGCCCGAGAAGCATAACCGCGTCATCTTCCTCGACCGGCTGGGTACGATCTACCGCGAGGCCAACAAGACCCCCGAGGCGGTAGCCACCTACCAGCAGCTCGTCGACATGGGTGGAGACGTGGCCCTGCGCGGCTACCAGGGCGAGATCGACTCCTACCGCGACGCGCACCAGTGGAAAGAGGCCGTTGCTGTAGCCGCCGACGCGGCCAGGGCGCTGCCCGACGATCGCAATGTCCAGATGACATATGCCTTCCAGCTCGCCGATACCGGCCAGCCCGAGCAGGGCCTGGCGCTGGCGAAGAAGCAGCTGAAGGGTACCGACGCCGCGCCCGCGCCAGAGGACCTCGACACTCTCGTTCAGATCTCCAACATCGAACTTCGCCTGCACCGCTCGAGCGATGCTCAGGCTTACCTGGACAAGGCTGACGCGCTCAGCACCAAGCCGGACGAGCATATGTACATCGACCTGCAGCGTGCCATGGTCTACGACCACGATAAGCAGTTCGAAAAGGCGGAAGCCGAGTACCGCAAGGCGCTTGCCATCCAGCCCGACAACCCCACCGTCCTGAACGATCTCGGCTACATGTTCGCCGATCGCGGCGTCAACCTGCCCGAGGCGCTGAAGATGATCCAGCGCGCCGTCGAACTCGACCCCCAGAACGGCGCCTTCCTCGATTCGCTCGGCTGGGTCTACTTCAAGCTCGGCCAATACACCCCGGCGGAGGAGAATCTGCATAAGGCCATCGACCGCCAGGCCGGCGACCCCAGCATCCACGACCATCTCGGCGAGGTCTACGAGAAGACCGGCAACCTGAAGCTCGCTGTCGCCCAGTGGGAGCGTTCCATGACCGAATATGCCCACTCCCTGTCCGCCGACGCCGATCCCGCCGACGTAGCCAAGGTAAAGCGCAAGCTCGACGACGCCCGCACCAAGCTGGCCAAGGTAAATACTTCTACTAACAAGAAGTCATAGCGGGTGCCCCATCCGCGCAGTTTACCGCGCAGGGTGGGGTATCGAGCGAAGCTCGACCGGACGAAGTCCGGCGTATTCTTATGCAAGCCTCCACGATGTGCCCCATTCATCGCGCATGTGTCTCTCGCGATGAGTGGGTGAACCATCTCATCCGCTAAACTCAAACTGAATGCCCTCAACTTCCAATCCGCGAGCCGTAGCGGAGTCGGACCATTCGTCCGCGCTCTTCTCCCGCGCCTTCCCCGCGCCCGCGCACCCCGTGCGGACGCCCTTTCAGCGTGACCGTGAGCGTATCGTCCAGGCCCGCGCCTTCCGCCGCCTCGCCGGTAAAACTCAGGTCTTTACCTCGCGCGCCTCGGACCACTTCCGTTCGCGCCTGACCCATACCATGGAGGTCGCGCAGATCGCCCGGCACGTAGCCTGCGCGCTCGCGCTGAATGAGGACCTCGCCGAAACCCTCGCGCTCGTACACGACATCGGGCATCCTCCCTTCGGCCACGCCGGCGAACGCGCCCTCGACCACGCTCTCCAGCGCCACGGCCTGCGCTTCGATCACAACATCCACGCCCTGCGCATCTGCGAGCACTTCGAGCAGCGCTACGCCGCGCACCGCGGTCTCAACCTCACGCTCGGCGTCCGCGAAGGCATCATCAAGCACTCGCGCGACTACTCCCCGGCGACCCACCCCGAACTCGCCGAGTATTTCCTGGAGCAAGCCCCGCCGCTCGAAGCCCAGATCATCGACCTCGCCGACGAGATCGCCTACCTCACCGCCGACCTCGACGATGGCATCGAGTCCGGCCTGCTCGACATCACCCACCTGCGCCGGCACGTCCGCATCCTCAGCCGCTGCTTCGCCGAGGTCGAGCGCCTGCATCCCACCGTCAAGGACGAGTACCTCTTTCACGAGGCGCTGCAGCTCATGCAGAACATTCTTACCGAAGACCTGATCGCCAACACCCGCGCCAATCTCGAAGCCGCTTCGCTCGATACATTGGCCGCGATCCGCGCCCATCGCACCCGCGTCGCCACCTTCTCGCCCGAGGTCGAATCCGAGCGCCTGCAGGAGAAGCAGTACCTCTACGACCACCTCTACACCTGCCCCGAACTCACGCTCGAACACGACAAGGCGGAAGAGGTTGTAACCGCGCTCTTCAACTTCTGGATGGAGAATCCGTCCGAGCTGCCCGAGGGCTATATCGACGAAGTCCCCGCCTCCGGCCTTCCCCGCGTAGTCGCCGACTACATCGCCGGCATGACCGACGCCTACATCCTGCTGCAGTACGCAATGGTCAAGCGGAGACCACGCCTGGTCCGGGCATAACTATCCATTATTGAGTCTCCAGTGCGGCAAACATCTCCGCCAGCGGAATCCTTATCCCCGTCCCCGTCACTGTCAGCACATTCTCCTCGGGCCGCAGGAACCCTTGTTCGCTCGCCATATAGGCCCTTCGCCGGAATGGGTCGACGATCCACACCTGGTTGGTTCCCATGCCTACGTAATCATCTACCCGCTCCTGCATGTCGATCAGTCCGTCGCGGCGCGACAGCACCTCGACGCACAACAGAGGCGGAACCGTCACTATCAGCGCATCCGCATCTTCAGCTTCACCGCGACGCGTCACGCAAACGTCCGCAACCCGATAGTGCTTCTCTGACGTTTGCACCCGCTGTTCCGGATACACCAGAATTCCGAGCTCCCGCTCTCGATTTCCCAGATACTGGCATAGAAACTGCTGGATGCGATTATGCGGCTTCTCCCCCATGTTGCGTTCGATCCTCTCGCCATCGATCCAGTCGCAGTCCGGCCGGTAGGTCGTCTCCAGGTACTCTTCCAGCGGAACCATCACGCCCATCGTCGAAGCCGCCATCTCACACCTCGTCCTTCCCGATAATAGCCCCGAACGAGGCTTCCAGTGGATCGCTTACAGCACCAACCCACCTGTAAGCGACGAAACCTCCGCCACATCGTGCTTCTCGCACCACTGCTTCAGCCCCACCGCGATATTCTCGACCGCCCTCGGATCGGCGTAGCTCGCCGTTCCGGCCTGCACCGCGGCCGCACCCGCAAGCATGAACTCCACCGCATCCTCCGCGCTGAGAATCCCGCCCATCCCGATCACCGGAATCTTCACCGCCTTCGCCGCCTCGAACACCATGCGCAGCGCGATCGGCTTGATCGCCGGCCCGGACAATCCCGCGGTCACATTCGCAATGCGCGGCCGGCGCGTCTCCGCGTCAATCGCCAGGGACAGAAACGTATTCACCAGCGACAACGCCTGCGCCCCTGAATCCGCCGCCACCTTCGCCATCTGCGCAATCGACGTCACATTCGGCGATAGCTTCACCATCAGCGGACGCGTCGACACTCGCTCCGTCTGGTACACCAGTTCGCCCAGCAGCCTCGGATCGGTGCCGAAGACCATGCCTCCGTGCGACGTATTCGGGCACGAGGCGTTCAGCTCGTACATCGCGATCCCCGGCGCATCGTTCAGCACCTCGATCACCTCCAGGCAATCGTGAATGGTGAATCCAAAGATATTGGCGATTACGACCGCGCCCCGAATCTGCCTCAGTCTCGGCATCTTCTGCTCGACGAACGCCCGGACGCCCATGTTCTGCAGCCCGATCGCGTTCATCATCCCCGCCGCCGTCTCGACGATGCGCGGCGCGGGATTGCCAGGCATCGCCGCCTTCGACAGTCCCTTGGTCACGAATGCGCCGATGCGATCCAGCGACACAATCTCCTCGAACTCCACGCCGTAGCCGAAGGTGCCGCTGGCCGCGATCACCGGCGACGCCAGCTCCACGCCCGCGATCGTCACCCGCATATTCGGCCCGCGTTGTCTGGGCCTCGGCCTGGCGTTCTCGTCCATCTCCTGATTGTAGATGGAGCTACTTCTTCAACGCCTCCAGCAACACCCGCCCCACGCTCGCACTGGGACGATTCACGCCCAGCAAACTCGCCAGAGTCGCGGCGATATCCACCGGCGCAGCGTGTTCACGATAGATACCCGGCGAAAACGGAGCGCCGAAGAAGCCCAGCGGCACGTGACGGTCGTAGCTCCAGGGCGAAAAGTGCGTCGTCTGAATGCCGCTGAGCAGTTCCATCTGGTAAGCCTGCGGGACCATCATCACAAACCAACCGCCGTGATCGGTATAACTGTGCGCGATCAGCCGGCCGAACTCCGTCGCCGGAATCCTGCCCGCCGCCAGCTCCACTCGCGAGCGCAGAAACACCACGTTTGCGTCCGTGTCCAGCCGGCTCTCCGCGTATTTGCGATCGGCCTCCGGGGTAGCCGCATTATTCGGAGGAAGCGGCGGCGCGCCCAGCTTCTGCACGATAGCCGGAGCCGCAGCCTCGAACGCCGCTTCCGCATCCTGCTCGCTCACCTTCACTCTGGCGAACGCGCGAGAGTCGAGCGCGATGTACGGCAACTCCTGCGTCGGCAACAGGTATTTCGTGCTTCCGCCAGGCGAAAACTTCGCGTTCAGCCTGAGATTCATCTCCTCCGCAAACGCATCCAGATCCAGACGCGCAGACGAGATGCCCAGTCGCGCCGAGGCCGAGGGAATTGGCGAAATGCCGTGATCCGCCGTAAATGCCACCACCACGTTCGCCAAGCCGATCTTCTTATCCAGCGCCGTGAAGAAAGTGCTGATATCGCGGTCCAGCCCCAGCACCATCTCGCGCTGAGTGTCGGCGTCCGGCCCCAGCTGATGACCGAGAATATCGTTCGCCGAAAGCGAGACCGTCAGCACGTCGGTCGTCTTGTGCCGGCCCAGCTTTTCATTGTCGATCAGCGCCTGCGCGAAGTCGAGCTCATAAGAGTTCGCCGCCGGCGTTCGCCCCACCAGCGCGTAAAACTGCGTCGTGTCGTCGAGGCCCGCGTCCTTCACCGCCTGCTGCACGCGCGGGCCTTTGTTAAAGGCCGTTACCCAGGCCGGAAGTTGCGGCATGTAATAGGTGCTCGTGACAAAACGGCCAGTGGCGTTGTCGATCCAGTACGCCGCATTGGCCGACTGTCCGGCCGGCAGAATCGACGCACGGTCCTTCAGCGAGATGCCGAACAGCTTCGACTCACCGCCCGTCGCGAGCCGGACCTCGTCGCCGATGGTGGTCGCCAGCAGGTTGCGCGGGCTCGACCCGATACGCGGAGCCTGCGGCGGAATAGTTCCCGGCAGCCCGACCGGCAGATCATCGAATGTTCCCACCAACCGATAGCGCTCGTCTTCCACGGACGAGATGGGACGATCCGTGTTGCGCGACAGGTCCCACCACTCGTTCGAGCCGATGGAGTGGCCGTCGGTGTAAGCGCCGGTGCCGATTGTCGCATGCCCCGGCGCGGTCTTGGTGTTGGCATAGTCGTACATGCAGTCGTTGAAGTAAGCGCCCCGCTTGAGGAAAAGATTGAATCCGTTGGGCGCGGTCAGCGCGTCGCGATAGCGGTCCAGATAGTCACCGCGAAACTGGTCGATGACCAGGATGATCACGAGCTTCGGCGTGTCGTGATAGGCATCCGCACGGGCAGGAACGACGGGCAGAAACGCGATCAGCGAGGCCAGAACGGCGGAGAGGGTCTTGCGCAGCGAATCAGGCAGCATTTTGCAAGCTTACAACGCCAGTGTTGCAGCGCGGTTGCACCAGGCACAGATCTGGGTGCCCCATATCTCGATTCTGAGATGTGGGCATCGAGCAAAGCTCGACCTTTCCAGAGAACGCAATACCGGCAATCCGCTCAGGAGCACCCGCACGATAGAATAGCCTCGATGCTTGATCTCGCTTTCGTCCGCAACAATCTCGAAATAGTCAAAGAAAAGCTGCGCTCCCGCGGAGGCGATCCCACCGCCCTGCTCGGCGACTTCGACGCGATCGATCGCGAGCGCCGGGCAGCAATTACCCGACTCGAAATCCTGAATGCCGACCGCAATCGGCTCACCTCGGAAATTCAGGCTGCGCGCAGATCCGGCACTGACGCATCCGCGCTGACGGAACAAGTCCGCGCCCTGAAATCCGAAGCCGAGGAACTGGAAAAATCCGCCGCCGAGGCCGACGAGCGCTTGCGCGAGCTGATGCAGACCCTTCCAAATTTGCCTCAGGATTCCGTCCGCGCAGGCACCTCCGAACACGAGAACTTAGTCGTCAAAACCGTTGGCGAACCCACCTCCTTCGCTTTCCCCGCCAGGCCCCACTGGGAGATCGGCGAAGCCCTCGGCATCATCGACTTCGAGCGCGCCGCCAAGATCTCCGGCTCGCGCTTCACCATTCACTTTGGCCAGGGCGCGCGGCTCGAACGCGCGCTCGCCAACTTCATGCTCGACCTGCACACGCGCCGGCAGGATGAGAAAGGCGGGGGCTACACCGAAGTCCTGCCCCCGCAGATGGTGAACTCACGCTCGCTCTTCGGCACCGGCAACCTGCCCAAGTTCGGCGACGATCTCTTCCACTGCGACGACCGCGACAAGCCCGAGGCCGGCAAGTATCAGGACAACGATCACTGGCTCATCCCCACCGCCGAAGTCCCCGTCACCAACATCTTTCGCGACGAAACGCTCGACGAGGCGCAGCTTCCCATCAGCTTCTGCGCCTTTACCAGCTGCTTCCGCTCCGAGGCCGGCAGCTACGGCAAGGACGTTCGCGGCCTCATCCGCCAGCACCAGTTCCAGAAGGTCGAGCTGGTCAAATTCTGCGCACCCGCCGACTCCGAGGCCGAACACGAGCGCCTCACGCGCGACGCCGAAGCCGTCCTCGAAGCCCTCGGCCTGCCCTATCGCCGCATGCTCCTCTGTACCGGCGATATGGGCTTCTCGTCCTCCAAAACCTTCGACCTCGAAGTTTGGCTTCCCGGCCAGGGGCTCTACCGCGAGATCTCCAGCTGCTCCAACTTCGAAGCCTTCCAGGCACGCCGCGCCAACATCAAATTCCGCGCGCCTGGAGCGAAAAAGGCCGAGTTCCTGCATACCATCAACGGCAGCGGCCTGGCCATCGGCCGCACGTATCTCGCTATCCTTGAAAACTTCCAGCAGGCGGACGGGTCTGTACGTATACCCGACGCACTCGTCCCTTACATGGACGGCGAAACCGTGATCGGTAAGCAATCCGGCGCATGGGTTCCGAAGGGAAAAAACTAATGGCCAACCTCGTCAGGAATTACCTCTTCTGGACCTACGAACGCGGCAGTCTGCACTACGACGTCATGGTGACGGCGATCCTGCTCTTCCTCTTTGTCTCGCCGCAGTTCATCAACTACAAGGACCGTCCTGTCGAAACCGTCGCCCTGCACTCGAGCGAGGTGCTGGTGAAAGAGGCGGGCCGCAAAGGCGATCGCGCCCGCTTCATCTACCAGGTTCGCGCCGACGATATCGGGCACCCGGCCAACGACGCCGAACTCGACGCCGCCATTCTCCGCCTCGTCGAACCCATCTCCGGCGAGGTGACGCTCGACCATCACGAAGAAGTAAAGGACAACAGCGGCCACATCATCGCCTACAACGCCTGGGTTCTGCGATGAAGCTACCCCTGGCCTGCCAGTTTTCGCCGTTTGGGATTAGCGTGGGGCTTCAGCCCCATGAATGAAGCCGCGAGGAGCGGGGGCTTTAGCCCCGGGCTCTCTGATCGAAGTCACACAAAGTCCATTTTCAAAAGCTGAGTCGTACCGGCACCGAAGCCGGAAGAGAGGTTCTCCCGTGAACATCGCACGCACGCTCCAACTCGCAGCACTCGTCATGGCAGCAGCGGCGCCGGCCCTGTCGCAGCAACTCAAAGCGACGCTCGCCGAATTAGACGAGAGCGCCGCTAAATTCACCTCCGCCCAGGCCAAACTGACTTACGACAACTTCACCTACGTCGTGAAGGACCACGATATGCAGAACGGCATTACCTATGCGAAAAGGGGCCGCGAGGTAGGCATCAGGATAGAAGGCCACGGCGCTCGCACCATCCTGCTCAGGGAGGGCAAGGCGCGCGATTACAATCCTGTCACCGATTGCTATGCAAGCTACGACGTCTCAAAAAGCAAGGGAACGATCGACAGCTTCCTCGCGCTCAGCTTCGGCGCCAGCGGCAAAGACCTCGAATCGACCTGGATCATAACGGACCTGGGCTCCGAAATGATGGACACCATCACGAACGGGAAGCCCGTCAGCGTCAAGGTCGAAAAGCTCGATCTTGTCCCGAGAGACCCCGGCCTGAAGAACAACGTCGCACACATTACATTGTGGACGGACCTGAGTCGCGCGGTCGCTCTGAAGTACATCTACTACGCGCCGTCCAAAGATACGAAGACGGCCGTTTACTCCGAGATCAAGGTGAACCAGCCGGTCGATACCAGGCCTTTCGAGTTCAAGGGCAAACCATGCAACAAGTAGCGCGTCCTAAACGAGTTCCAGGTTTATCTGACGCCCGACTGCGGTTGCCGCTTTGAATAATGTTGCAAGCGTGATTCCGTCATTTTCCGGATCGAGAAGCCGATCGAGCGCAGCCCGGCTCGTGTTCATTCGCCGTGCCATATCGGATTTCGTCAATTTTTGATCTGCCATATCCCGGCTGATCTGCCGCGCCAGAACACGTTTGATCGCGACTGCTGTGGTCTCTTCGTAGATGCCTTCTTCGCGAAGCCAATCATCAAAACTGCTTCCAATATTTTCCTCTTTCATTGCTCATCCCCTTTCATCCTCTTCAAAGCCAAATCGATCTCCTTGCCCGGCGTTTTCTGAGTCTTCTTGATAAAGCCGTGGAGCAGAACCATACGCCCACTCGCTATGTAAAAGATGATGCGGGCAATTCTTCCCTGTAACAGAGAAGAACGAACTTCCCAAAGATCCCGCCCCAGAGAACGGACTAACGGGAGACCAAGCGGCCACGCAAACTCGACATCCTTAATGTCTGCACCGATGATGCGTCTGTCTTCGGATGGCAGTTCTTTCAACCACTCTCGTACAGGCTCGCGCCCGCTCGCGGCTCGATAGAAACTTAGCAGGCAACCGCTTCAATTCCATCTATCAACTTGTACCAGAATTGGTACAAGTTGGCAATCGTTCAAATTTTCTTCCCCCCTAACACCGCGCTCCCCAACACAATCACCACCGGATAAAACTCCAGCGTATACCGATCCTCCGAATTATCCAGAGTAAGCAGCAACAGCATCCGCATCACGATGGTCGCCACCATCGCCCAAACCACGGGATCGCTCCACGCAGAACGCCGCGCCAGCGTCACCAGCGCCAACGCAAAGAAGCCGGCATTCAACAACGCGTATCCCAGCGCGAACCAATCCGCGCCCTTGTGATCCTTGAACTTCCACCACTCCAGCGGCACCGGCAGCATCTCCGTGCGCGGACGAAACATCATGTTCACCAGCCGCGCCACCGGCAGCGCGAAGTAATAGCGCAGCGGATGCGCATGGATGCGCTCCTTCGCAATCGCATCGAAGTGCGCATCCAGCGCATACGACGCATTGTCCGTATCGTCATACTCCTTCAAGAGCGCATCGGTGGCGGCATACTGCGCGTTCGAATCGAACGCACGGTCGGGTAGATCCGAAATTTGAACTGCGTTCCCGTCGTAGTTCCAGTAGACCGTCTCGGTCGACATGAACTCCACGCCCCACGTCCGATACCAGCGCTGAAATCCATAGTTGATGCGGTCGCCCGGATCGGTCGCATAGCGCGGCGCCAGCGGCTGGAAGACATGGAACGTATGCCAGTTGCGCACAGTCCATGGCGCCAGCGGAAGCACCGTCAGCAGGCACACCAGCGCGACCTGCGGCCACGCTCGCCCGCGCCCGATCCACAACATCGCAGGCACCACCGCCGCCGCCAGCAAACCCTGCTCCGGCCGCAGCAGGATCGCATACGCCAGCGCAAACCCAATCGCGAAGACCCAGCGGTCGATCCACTTTGACTCCACCCCGGCCACCAGGAAGACCTTGGCTCTTTCGCCCATTCCACGAAAGCGGACTGGGCTATGCGCTTCCTTCCACCGCACCAGCCCATAAAACGCCGCCACGATACACCACAGCGTAAGCGCCTCGGTCAGCGGAGCCGCCACATAATTCGCCATAAACGGACACAGCGCGCCCATCCACAACGCAGCCAGACCCGCTCTCCGCCCGAACATCCGAGCCGCCAGCCCCCCCAGCAGCAGGCACGTCCACAGGTCGACGGCCGTCTGCACCAGCATCACGGCGGTATAGTTCTCCACCCCAAACAGCCTGAAGCACACCAGCAGAAAGAGCGGATAGCCCGGCAGCCGTATCAGCGTCGGCTGCGGCGCACGCAGGACGCCCTTGACGATATTCGTCCAGCCATAGACGCCATGCTGCAGCAGGTTCTTCGCGAACTCCCCATACACGCGCGTGTCGTTGGTGGTCTGCCCGAAGTGAAGAATCCACCAGATTCGCAGTGCCAGGCCGGCTGCCAGCGCGCCACTCAGCAGCGCTTTTCTGCGCATATCCCCGCGCCACAGTGTAGAGCCCGATTCCATAGTCGTCCCTGCATCATACCCGGTCTTGAAACCTGGCCTCGTTGACTCTGCATCTCACACCGCATACGATGACCTGGGAAGGCTGAACCCATTCTCACTCTGCAATGAACAAACCGGTCTTCTACGATCCTCAGCGCAAACGTTGGAAGCGGCTGCGTCGCGTCTTTGACGTGGCCGCCGTTATCGGCGCGTTTCTGCTCGTCGTCTTCGTCATCGGCCTGCTGCAGATCAAAAACGTGCCGGAGCTTCGGCTCACCTCGCCGACGCGCAACTACAAGGCGCTTACCAATCCGCCCAAACCCGCCGCGACCAGGGCCGGCCAGCCGATCCTGTCGACGCATCGCAAGACCCGGACCAAGCCTTCGGACATCATCCTGAACAGCGGCGAAACGCTGCGCGGCGCCTACTACGACTCCCGCGACCCCTCCAGCTATTCCTCGCTCAAGCAGCACATCAAGCAGATCGATCTGCTCTTCCCGGACTGGCTGCACGTCATCACGCCCGACGGCACGCTGATCGCCTTCAGCGCCGAGGACAATCGTCCGTTCTCCGTGATCGATAAGAATAACGTCCGTCAGGTCGACCAGGAGAACAAGGTCGCTCGCACCATCGCCTCCAACCACGTCGATACCGAAGTCTTCCCGCTGGTCAACAACTACGACATCCTGAAGAACACCTACTCCGACTCGGTCGGCGCATTCCTGGCCAGCGACTCTGCCCGCGCCAACTTCATCCAGCAGGTCGATCGCTTTCTCGCGGCCAATTCCAGTTATCGCGGCATCACGCTCGACTTCCAGAACGTTCCGGAGGCCGGTCTGGCCGGCTTCAAATCGCTCATCCTCTCGCTCTACGCCGATCTGCATCCGCGCAACCTGCGGCTCTACATCAACACCCTGGTCGGCGACCCGGACTTCGATCTCCCGCTGATGGCCGCCAACTGCGACGGCCTGCTGCTGATGAACTACGACGAACACCAACCCTCCACCGGGCCGGGTCCGCTGGCCAGCCAGGACTGGTACACCGACAACCTGCAGCAGATCGTCAAGACCGTGCCGCGGCAGAAGATCATCGTCGCGCTGGGCAGCTATGGCTACGACTGGACCGTCCTTCCGCCGGCGCCGTTGCCGCCTCATGCCAGGCCTCTGCTGAAGGACGGCAAGCCTCTTCCGCCGCCCGAACCAAAGGTGACCGGCGTGGTGACCATCACGACGGAAAACGCCTGGCAGGCCGCCTCCGACTCCGGCGCGCAGATCGAGATCGACCCCGACTCGCTGAATCCCCACTTCGCCTACGACGATGAAGACTCGCACGTCCGCCACGAGGTATGGTTCCTGGACGCCGTGACTGTGTTGAACCAGATGCGTGCCGCTCGCGCGCTCGGGATCGGCACTTTTACGTTGTGGCAGCTCGGCTCGGAGGACGGCTCGCTGTGGAAGATCTGGGACACCCCGACCAAAAGCGACCCGGTGAAGGAACTGGCCGTCGTCAGCCCCGGCAACGAAGTCGACACCGAGGGCTCGGGCGACATCCTGCGCGTCACCGTGCAGCCCAAAACCGGACATCGCACCGTCGTGATGGATGACGACGACTCCGTGCCCGCGCAGTACCGCTCCATCGTCAGGGAGACGATGGACTCCTACCCGCTGCCGTATACGGTGGAGCAGTATGGCTACAAACCGAAGCAGGTCGCGCTCAGCTTCGACGACGGCCCCGACGCCGAGTGGACGCCGAAGATCCTCGACGTGCTGAACAGGTACGGCGTTAAGGGAACCTTCTTCATGATTGGCGAGCCCGCCGAAGACAACGTCGGCATCATGCGGCGGGTCTACCGGGAAGGCCACGAGATCGGCAACCACACCTTCACTCACCCCGACATCTCGGAAATTTCGGACGAGCAGGTGAAGCTGCAGATCAACCTGACCGAGCGCCTCTTCGCGTCGAAGCTCGGTGTGAATCCAATCTATTTCCGGCCGCCGTACTCCATAGACCAGGAGCCCGACACCAACGACCAGGCCGCGCCCCTCGATCGCATCCAGCACCTCGGCTACCTCATCGTCGGGAACAAAATCGACACGGACGACTGGCTGGAACGTCCGCGCAAGACGCCGCAGGAGATCACCGACAGCGTCCTGAAGCAGATCGACGATATGCAGGGGAAGTCCTGGCTTCGCGGTTCCATCATCCTGCTGCACGACGGCGGCGGCGACCGCTCCGCCACCGTCGCCGCGCTGCCCCTGCTCATCGAGACCCTGCGCGCCAGGGGCTACGAGGTCGTACCCGTCTCGCAGCTTCTCGGCCTCACCCGCGACCAGGTGATGGTGCCGCTGAAGCCGAACGAGCGCTGGCAGGCGCGTGCCGACTGGGTCACCTTCTTCCTCATCAGCTTCTTCAACCACTTCGTCATCTTCGTCTTCTACATCGGCGACATCCTGATGAGCGCGCGCCTCATCATCATCGGGCTCTTTGCCGTCATCGATCGCTTCCGCACCCGCAAAAACTTCGCGACGCCCGACTACCAGCCACGCGTCGCCGTGCTCGTCCCCGCCTACAACGAGGAGAAGGTGATCGCGCGCACTATCCGCTCGGTGATGATGTCGAACTACAAGAACCTGCGCATCGTCGTCATCGACGACGGCTCCAGCGACAGCACCTACGAGACCGCGCTCAAAGCGTATCCCGAACAGATCGCCTCTGGCCGGCTGACCGTGCTGACCAAGCCCAACGGCGGCAAGGCCGACGCCCTCAACTACGCGCTTGAACACATCGACGAGGAGATCTACGTCGGCATCGACGCCGACGGCGTCATCGCGCACGACGCTATCTCGAACCTCGTCTGCCACTTCGCGAATCCGAGGATCGGCGCGGTCGCCGGCAACGCCAAGGTGGGCAACCGCGTGAACCTGTGGACGCGCTGGCAGGCGCTCGAATACATCACCAGCCAGAACTTCGAGCGGCGCGCGCTCGACCTCTTCGACGTCGTCATGGTCGTGCCCGGAGCCATCGGCGCATGGCGCACCTCCGGTGTGCGCGCCGGCGGCGGCTACGCCGTCGATACGGTCGCCGAAGACGCCGACCTGACCATGAACATGCTCGAACAGGGCTACAGCGTCATCTACGAGGACCGCGCGCTCGCCTTTACCGAGGCTCCGGTCAACATGGACGGCCTGATGCGACAGCGCTTTCGCTGGTCGTTCGGCATTCTCCAGGCCATCTTCAAGCATCGCGGCGCCATCGCCAAACACCGCGCCATGGGCCTGTTCGCGCTGCCCAACATCCTCATCTTCCAGATCATCCTGCCGCTGGTCTCGCCCTTTATCGACCTGATGTTCGTCGCCGGCATCATCCATTACCTCATCGACAAACACTTCCACCCCGAGACCGCATCGAGCGACAGCTTCTACAAGCTGCTGGTCTTCTTCCTCGCCTTCCTGCTGATCGACTTCACCGCCTCGGCCCTTGCCTTCGCGCTCGAACGCAGGCACCCCGCCAGCAAGGGCGATTTCTGGCTGCTCTTCCACATCTGGATTCAGCGATTCAGCTATCGCCAGGTCTTCTCAGTGGTACTGTTCAAGACGCTGAAGCGCGCCATCGACGGCAAGCCCTTCAACTGGGACAAGCTCGAACGTACCGCGCAGATGTCGAAGGCGACCGAACAACTCACGCAGTAGCCAACCGAATGCCTGCCCTTTATTTGTCATTCCCGGAGGGAACCTGCGTTTGTACTTTCCTCTTTCGTGCCGACACACTCCGTCCCAACCCTCACCGGCGCGCCGCCAACTTCGCAAACGCCATCGCCGGATCAAGCTCAATCTTCGTCCCCGGCACGGTCAGCACTCCACCACTCCACTCCATAACACCATCCGGAGTCGACACCCAAACCTTCTCCGCCTCCGGATCGAAGATCCATACCTGCCCAACGCCCATACTGTGGAAGTCCTTCACCCGCTTGAGCATCGCATTCAACCGATCCTCGGGCGATAAAACCTCCACGCACAACAGCGGAGCCTTGGTAAGCCACCGCTTTACCTTGTCCCGAGCGTCGATCACGCTGACATCGGGCACCCGAAAGTTCCTTGGGGCAGTCTGCGTGCGCAACTCAGGCGTGACCAGTACTCCCCACTCCGATTCCTTCGTCATCAGCATAAAGCACAGAATGCCCTGCAATCCGCCATGCTCCCACTCACCCACGTTCCGCTCCTCGACGACGCCGTCGACAAACTCCACATCCGGTCGGAACGTCGTATGAAGGTACTCTTCTAAAGTCATCCGCACTGCCACCGCTGCTGTCGCCATCGGAATCCCTCCACATCAGTATGCAATGAAAGAGGGGCGGGCGAGCGATAATAAAGCCATGCTCCCTGCGACACTCACCCTCGCGATCACCGGCGCCAGCGGCAGCCTCTTCGCCGCCGAGATGCTGCGCCTGCTGGCCGCCGATGAGCGCGTCGCGCATGTCGATCTGGTGGTATCGGATGCTGCGCTGCGGGTGCTCGCGGAAGAGCTTCAACTCGCGGGCCGCAACGGGCTCGTGGAGAAGCTGCTCGGCGCACCCTCAGCGAAGATTCAGCAGCATGCGGATGAGAATATCGGGGCAAACATCGCCAGCGGATCGTATCGCTCGGACGCCATGATCGTGATTCCCTGCTCGATGGGCACGCTGGCGGGCATCGCGAATGGCTTGGCTTCGTCGCTCGTGCAGCGGGCGGCGGATGTCGCGCTGAAGGAGCGGCGCCCGCTGATCTTGTGCGTGCGCGAGACGCCGTTTAACCTGATCCATCTGCGCAACATGACGCAGGCGGTGGAGGCCGGAGCGACGATCTATCCCGTGATGCCAACGCTCTACAACCATCCCCAGACGACGGTGGAGATGGCACGGCAATTTTGTTTCCGGGTGCTGGCGCATCTCGGGCTTAGGCAGGCGGAGGCGTTCCAGTGGGGTGCAGAGTGACTACTTCGCGGTGCCGTCGACGGTCGTTTCTACCCCTTCAATGGGCTGCTCGGCCTTCAGGAACCTGACCGTCTGGTGCAGGATGGGTTTGGAGCACTCCGCGGGCGCGAGGTGCCCGCAGCCCCCGACGATGAGCATCGATGAGCCGGGAATCATGCGATGCAGAGCCGCGCCCGTGGTGACTGGGATCAGGGTGTCCTTCAATCCCCAGACGATGAGCGTCGGCTTGCGAATCCCGGCGATACGGAAGTCCAGCAGATCCTTGCCCGCTTCCATCGAAGTGACGCTGCGTTGAATCACCCACCCGTTGCCGCGGAGGCGGCGGATCGCGGCACGCAGGGCAAAGCCCGGCAAAGGCTTGGGCTCCGGGCTTAGCATGGTCTGCAGGTGAAACATGCTGGCGGCATCGTTTGGGATAAACAACGAGGCGTCGAAGGTGGGCGGAAAGTAGATGCCGGCGGAGTCGAAGACGACCAGCCTGTCGACCCTCGCGGGCTGATCGAGCGTCAGCTTGAGCGCGACCCAGCCGCCCATGGACCAACCGCCGACGTCCGCGGATCCGATTCCGGCGGCGTTCATAAAATCGACGACGGTCTGCTCCTGGAGCGATATCGTGTAGTCGACATCAGGCTGCGGAGAACGGCCGAAGCCGAGCAGGTCGGGCACATAGACGTGGAAGCCGGAGGCGGCCAGCGTCGGGATCATGGGAGACCAGTCCTCGCCGCGCGAACCCAGGCCGTGGATCAAAACGAGCGCCTTTCCCTGCTCGTCGCGCGGCCTGTTCCGAGCGCCCGGAGGCAGCGCCTCAAAGTAGTGAACTTTGTACCCATTTACCTCGATGTATTTGCTTTCGACGTGCTGCCGACGGAGGTGATATCGGATCACCTCGTCATACACGGCGAGAGGCTCGAAGTAGAAGAAGGCGCCGCAGGCGATCGCGAGGATTGCCAGTACGCCGAACGAACGTCCCAGTATCCGCTTCAACGGTTTCAGGCTCCCTTCAGCTTCAGAGCCTTGCCATACTCTTCGGCGAAGACAGTACGGCCCATCTCGAAGCGGCCGCCATCGAACTTGTCCGGACCCTTTTGGTGTCCGACGCCGAGCAGCGCGACCACCCAGTAGCTGAGCGGCAGGCGCAGAACTTCATGCACCTTCTCCTGCTCGAAGCCTTCCATCGGCGCGGTATCGTAGCCCAGTGTCTCGGCCATCAGGAGCATGTGGGTGAAGGAGATCATGACCATCTTGTTGAGCCAGCCCTTCATCTGCTCCGGCGTGAAGCTCGAAAGGTAGTTCGAAACGCTGCTCCGGGCCTGTGCGGCGTAGCTCTCCGGCATCCCGCCTTCGAGGCCCATGGCGATCATCTCGTCGAGATCCTTGCGCCATCCGTCCATGTCCCCACACGCCACGATGACGACCGACGCCTCCTCCACCTTGGCCTGGTTGTAGCTGGCGGCGCGCAGTCGCCGCTTCTGCTCGGGCGAGTGCACAACCACGAAACGCCACGGCTGCAGATTGTATCCGCTGGGTGCGTGCAGTCCGGCGTCGAGAATCTGGCGGAGATCTTCCGCGGGAATCGGCGATCCGTCGAAGCTCGGCGTGGACCGCCGCTCGCGGATTGCATCGCTCAGACTCTTCATCGGTCGCACCTTTCAAAACTGCCGCTCGTGCCACGCATCCACTTTATCTGATGCAAAACGCCTGCCGGCACGCTGCAATTGTCCCCGGCACGAGAAAGTCGAAGGACGCGAGACGATCAACAATGCTGGACGAATCCTACGATAGCACTGGAATTGTACGATGCGATTCCTTCTTCATCGACTGAGCAACAAAACGAACCCTTACTTCCTCTGAACTCTCAACTCAAAACTCTCAACTGCACAGAGAACGTCTTCCGCCCGGTGCCTGCGCAGAGTGCGGCTACTTGATCTCTGCCATGGCAAGCTCCGTCGCGTAGGGGCTCTGCCCCGGAGCATCGGCAAAGATCCATACCCCATGAAACGCCTGACGCAGCTCGGGATGCGCGGCCACCAGCGCGCTCATGGCGTCGACGTTGCGCTTCCGGGCGGCGGCTGTATCGGGCGCGGCGGCGTCCACCTTGATGTGCGCGGCGACATCCACCTTGTCGGCGTGCAGCGAGTCGTCGACCGCGATAGCGGTGAAACGGAATTCGCTGCCGTCAGCGGCCTTTACCACAAGAGGCGTATCCGCGCTCAGGCCGCCGGAGATCGCTGGCGGCGCAGCCGCGGTGAGTTCCGTCTGCAGCTTGTCCAGGTGCGTGCTGCCGATGAAGACGACCGGAGTAAGCAGGGTCTGCGCCTCGGACAGATACAGCCACGAGCTCCAGGGCTGCTTGTTGGCGGCAAGCGTGCGCGCCTGCGTCCAGTACCAAAGGCCGTCGTGGCCGGCAGCCGTCAGCGGCCTGGGATAAAGGCCGGCGAGCAGCCACTGCGCGCCCTGCTGCTGCAGCAGAAACGACAGCCGCCACGGCGTCGCGCTCTGCATCTCAAGCATCGCGAAGGCGTACTTTGCAGGCGGAAGCTGCGGAATCGAAAACTCGGCCTCATTCGTAGATCCGTTCAGGGTGCAGTAGAACTGCGCGTCAGGATTGGTGCCGGCCGCGGTCTTCGCCAACGTACTCGCATCGAGCAGGTAAAGCTGATCGACCTCCACTTGCGCGCCCTTCAGCGCGGGAGCGGTCGCCCCGATCTCGGTCGCCATGCCGGTAAAGTCCTGCTGGAACTGCGGGATGGTGAGCGAGCGAACGCCCGACTGGTCGTTGGCGGCAATCTTAGCGGCTATGGATTCGGCGGCGGCTTTGAGCGCGGCGCGGTCGGCGTCGCTCATCTTCGACTGCGTGGTGCAGACCTGCGCGAATACCGGGCCGGAGGAGAGCAAAGCAACCAGTAATACCTTGGGAAAAATCGTCATTGCATTCCTCATCGAATCATTCGCCAGTGTATTCCATTCGCGGGGTGCCGTTCATGGACGGCGCGGCAGCCCGCAATCCGTTAGACTGACCGAAGCTGCTTTGCGTCGTCTAAGTGTCAGCGCCCATGCCATTTTTCACCTTAATTCGCGCGGGACTCCTGATGGCGGTGGCGTGCCCGGCCTTCGGCCAGTTGCCGCCGACTCCTCCCACGCAGACTGCCATTCCGGCGACCAGCCCTGCTCAGCCCGCGCAGGCTCAGCCAGCCCCCTCGCAACGTCCGCAGGTTACGTTTGCCACCGGCGTGCTTTCCGTCTCGGCGGAGAACTCTTCCCTCAATCAGATTCTGCGCGAGATCTCGCGGGTTACGGGGATGAAGATCACCGGCGGCGTCACCGATGAGCGCGTCTATGGAACCTACGGCCCGGCCGATACTTCGACGGTCCTAAGTGCGCTGCTGCGTGGGACCGGAAGCAATATGCTCATCATCTTCGACAGCCGCCAGACCCCGCAGGAGCTGATCCTGACGTCACGCGGAGGGGGTCCGACGCCGCCCAGCCCTATGGCCGCGGGCCGCGACGATCGAGATCGAGATCGAGACGACCTTCCGCCCAACCGGATGCCGCGAAACTCGCGACCGGGCAATATGGCGATGCCCCCAGCCGTAGCCGCGCCTCAGCCGATCCAGCAGCCTGCTCCGGCAGCAGCGCCTGCCGCCGCGACGGATACCAGCGACCCGACCACCCAGAAGAGTCCCACCGGAGTGTCGACGCCGGAAGAAATCTATCAGCAGCTCATCAGACTGCAACAGCAGCCCAAGGCCCCGCCGCCCAACAGCACACCCCATTGAGCTGCAGGTAAGCTGCTGTTGTTTCTGAGACAGGCCCGAAGTTCCTATTTCTGAGAAAGGCCCGAAGTCCCTGTTTCTGAGATAGGCCCGGACTTTAGTCCGGGCAACCCAGGACCACCACAATCCGGGCTTTAGCCCCCGGGATATGCTTTCCTGTCGCGCTCCCGCGAAAGCTCTCTTACCCGCGCATCGCTTCCAGCCGCACCGCCGGCTTGGCGAGGCGCGTCGCCGCCACCTGCCGCGCATGCGTGCGGAACATCGCAAACATCGCGACGCAAACCCAGTGCGCCAGCAGTACACCCACCGCCAGCGAAGCCAACACCGCGCAAATCAACATAATCGACGAGATCAAGCAGATTCTCCCAAATCCCATTCGGGACCTTCGTCATTCTCGCAGACGCAGGTGGTATTGCCTGTTAAAAATCCGCGGCGATATTGCCGAGCCGGATACTGTTGTCGAATCGGTTATCCTGAATGTTGGTCGAAAAGGTCGCCTTCTATCGATGAGCACAGCACTCGAAAACACGACAAGCGAAGCCCCGCCGATGGTCAAACCCGGCAAGCGCGCCGGCATCACGCACATCACCGTGCGTGGAGCGCGGCAGCACAACCTGCGCAACATCGACGTCTCTATCCCGCGCAACACGCTGACGGTGGTAACCGGGCTGTCCGGCTCGGGCAAGTCTTCGCTGGCCTTCGACACCATCTATGCCGAGGGGCAGCGGCGCTACGTCGAGACCTTATCGGCCTACGCCCGCCAATTCTTGGACCAGATGGAACGGCCCGATGTCGATGCCATCGATGGCCTGTCGCCGGCGATCTCGATCGAACAGAAGACCACGTCGCGCAGTCCGCGTTCGACCGTCGGCACCATCACGGAAATCTACGATTATTTGCGGCTGCTGTACGCCTCGGTCGGCCAGCCCCACTGCCCCAACTGCGCGCGGCCGATCGCGCGGCAGACCGCGGAGCAGATCGTCGAGCGCATCGTCCAACTCGCTCCCGGCGAGCGCATCACTGTCTTCGCGCCCATCGTGCGCGGGCGCAAGGGCGAGTTTCGCGAGGAGTTGGAGGCGCTCGACCAGCAGGGATTTCGCGCCCGCATCGACGGCGAGATGACCGAGCTGACCGAGGGCATGCGGCTCGAAAAGCGCAGGAACCATACCGTCGAGGCGGTGGTCGATCGCATCATCCTGAAGCCGCTGCCTCCCAACCCGGACGACGTGAACGAGACCCTCGCCAACCTGCCGCCAAAGTACGATACGCGGAGGCTGGAGGCATCCGTCCAGAAGGCGCTTCAGATGGCGAACGGTCTGGTCCTCATCGCAATCCAGCATCCAACCACCAGGCAGCAGGATGAGACCCTCTACTCGAGCACCATGGCCTGCCCGGACTGCGGGATCAACGTGCCGCGCCTGGAACCGCGCAGCTTCTCGTTCAACTCCACCTACGGCGCCTGCCCGGAGTGCCACGGCCTCGGCTCGATCTATGACTTCGACCCCGCAAGGACCATCGCCGACTGGTCGAAGCCGCTGCTGGATGGCGCGATGGGACCAGGCTCGGCGTCGTCGTATCTGCTCAACCTGATCAAGCTTGCCGCGGAAAAGCACAAAATCGACCTGAAGCTGCCCTTCGCGGAGTTGACCAAGGCCCAGCAGGATCTGCTGCTCTACGGTCCGCCGGCCGGCGACACCGGGCGCACCGGCTTCCACGGCATCTTCGCGTATCTTCGTTCGAATCTCGAAGAGACCAAATCCGAAGGCTACCGCGAGTACATGATGCAGTACATGTCGGCGACCGCCTGCCCGAAGTGCAAGGGACGCCGCCTGCGCCCGGAATCGCTCGCCGTCACCATCCCCATCCCCACCAAACCGGGTGCCCCACGTCTCGATTCCGAGACGTGGGATGAAGCGGCGGACAAAGCCCAGGGCCTGAGCATAGCCGACTACACCGCGCTGTCACTGGAGCGCGCCCTGGCCGGCGCCCGTGGAATGCAGTTCACCGGCCGTGAACGCCTCATCGCCGACCGGCTCCAGCGCGAGATCGTCGAGCGCCTCGAGTTTCTCAACGCGGTCGGCCTCGGCTATCTCTCGCTCGACCGCAGCGCCGCCACCATCTCCGGCGGCGAAGGTCAGCGCATCCGCCTGGCGACCCAGATCGGCTCGCGTCTGCGCGGTGTGCTCTACGTCCTGGACGAACCCTCCATCGGCCTGCACCAGCGCGACAATCAGAGGCTCATCGCCGCGCTCGAACGCCTGCGCGACCTGGGCAACACGGTGCTGGTGGTCGAGCACGACGAAGACACCATCCGCAAGGCCGACTACGTGCTCGACCTGGGCCCGGGCGCGGGCAAGAACGGCGGCTTCCTCATCGCATCCGGCACTCCGGCGGAGATCATGGCGAACCCCGCCTCCGTCACCGGGCAGTATCTCGCCGGCAACATCGAGATAGTCACCCGCCCCTCGCGAAAGCTCGAAGACGGCACCGAAGATCATGGTCCAAGGCCGCTTACAGGTCGCTGGATTACCGTCGAACAGGCCCACTCGCACAACCTGCAGGACGTTACCGCGCACTTCCCCATCGGCGTGCTGACCGTGGTGACGGGCGTCTCCGGCTCCGGCAAATCGACGTTGGTCAACGACATCCTCTACCGCGCCCTGGCGAAAGAACTCTACGGCTCGCGCGAGGAGCCGGGCCAGCACGGCAAGGTGATCGGCGTCGACCAGCTCGACAAGGTCATCCAGATCGATCAGTCGCCCATCGGCCGCACACCGCGTTCGAATCCAGCCACCTACACCGGCGTCTTCACCGCCATCCGCGACCTCTTCGCCATGCTTCCCGACTCGCGCGAGCGCGGCTACAAGCCCGGCCGCTTCTCCTTCAACGTCCAGGGCGGACGCTGCGAGGCCTGCCAGGGCGAAGGCCAGCGCAGGATCGAGATGAACTTCCTGCCCGCCGTCTATGTGCTGTGCGAGGTCTGCAACGGCCGCCGCTACAACCAGGAGACGCTGGCCGTGAAGTTCAACGGCTACTCGATCGCCGACCTGCTCGACCTCCCCATCGCCGACGCGCACCCCATCCTCAAGGACATTCCATCCGTCGGCATCAAGCTGCAGACGCTGGTCGATGTCGGCCTCGGCTACGTGCATCTCGGCCAGTCCGCGACCACGCTCTCCGGCGGCGAGGCCCAGCGCATGAAGCTGGCGCGCGAGCTTTCGAAGCGCCAGACCGGACGCACGCTCTACCTGCTGGACGAACCAACGACGGGCCTCCACTTCGACGACGTCCGCCGCCTGCTCGACGTGCTGCACCGCCTGACCGACCTCGGCAACACGGTCATCATCATCGAGCACAATCTCGACATCATTCGCAACGCCGACTACCTGCTGGACCTCGGCCCGGAGGGCGGCGAATTCGGCGGAACCATCGTCGGCCACGGCACACCGGAGCAGCTCGCCACCGTGCCCGCGAGCCATACCGGCAGCTTTCTGCGCCCGCATTTTCCGGGGTTGCAGACCATTCCTCTCGACAATCCGAATGCCGGCGCGCAGCCTGCTCACGTAGCCGCTCCGGATGCTGTGAAGGTGGCTCGCGGGAAGTTTGTGCCGAACGAGAAGAAGACGGGCAAGCCGACGGCGAAGGCTCCGGCGAAGAAGGTAGCGGCAAAGAAGAAGGCGAAGATGAAGTAGCCCGTGCCACATCTTTTTGCCACTCCCGCAGTGACGAACTTTTTGTCATTCCCGAAGGGAATCTGCGTCTCGGCTCGCGGCTGCACTGAAGGAACCGTTGCAGCATACGCGGGACGACATGGCCGCCCATCTGCGTCGGCTCGCTTTGAACCTGATATAAGCTTGTATTCGCCGGAGGAACCCTCCATGTCGATCGATCTCCTCGAACTGCCTATGCCGGTCGTCCTGCGGACGAACTCGCCCATCAGCGACGAGGATCTGATGCGCTTTTCGGCGCGCAATCGACCGTACCGAATCGAACGCAATAAGGAAGGTGAGATCACGATCATGACACCCGTTGGAGGGATCGGCGGCAACCACGAATACCTCATCACCGCCGCTTTCGTGCGCTGGATGGACGAAACCGGCGACGGAATGGCCTTCAGTCCCAGCACCGGATTCAACCTCCCTGACGGCTCCTGCCTTTCCCCTGACGGCGCCTGGATATCCTCCACTCGCTGGAATGCCCTGACACCGGCGCAACAAGCCGGCTTCCCGCCATTGTGTCCCGACTTCCTTATCGAAGTGCGCTCCCGCACCGACTCCCGCCGCCTGCTCGAAGCCAAGATGCAGCTCTGGCTGCAAAACGGAGTCAAGCTGGCGTGGCTGATCGATCCAGCCAGCGCCTCGGTGACCATCTACCGTCCCGGCGAACCTGAACGAACGCTCCAGCGGCCCGAGCTTCTGGAAGCCGGCAATCCGGCGGCGGGTTTTAAACTCCGCACCTCTTTGTTGTGGCCGGCCCAGTAGCGATTGGGCGTTAGCCTTTTTTCCTCACGACAGATATTGAGGAGCCTGATCGAAAGCGGCCGGGCTGGGCTGTTCGCGTCCTATGCTAATCTCATTCCGGATGGTCGGATGAAGACGATAACCACGCGAATGTGTGCTGTCGGTGCCCTGCTGCTGTGCGCGGCGATCAGCCGTGCGCAAACTTTCGGACTTCCGCTGCTGAAGAGCAAGGTCACGCTGCAGCGCAAGCTGCCTGCCTTGGTCCAGCTGCCGGGCACATCGACCACCATCCAGGTGACAGGCCATGTGGGAACGGCCGAGTTGACGCAGGACTTCAAGTCCATGCTGGCGGCGCAACTGCTGAAGGAAGACCCCCGGCTCAGCCTGGAGGATCGCGCGGCCGACAGCAGCATCGTCTGCCAGATCACCGCCTTCGAGCATCCTCCCGCGACCACCAGCACCCGGCCCGGCGTCCAGACCGGCAAGACCGCCGCCAACCCGGTGACGTACACGCGCGTGACCGGGCTGATGCGGGTTTCCTTCCAGGCTCGGAGCAAGGCAGGCAGGACCATCGGCTCGGATAACATCGTGTCGAAGTATGACGAGGAGTTCGATACCTCGGGAAACTCGCTGAGCGGCGGGATCATGGGGTCCATGAAGAACGGCATCAGGCGCGTCACCGGCGGGGCGAAGGCGGAGGACATGAATCCGCCGACCCAGGCTGAGTTGCAGACGAAGCTGCTGACCGATGTCGTAAAGCAGATCGTCGCCGAGCTGGTGAACACGCGCGAGACCATCGAGGTGCTGCTGGCCAAAGGCAAGGGCATGGATCAGGGCGCCAGGGATGCCGAGGCCGGCCTGTGGACGCGGGCGCTCGAAGACTGGGAGACTGCGACGCCGCTGCCCCGGCCGGTGGACGACGCGTATCGGCTGTACGACGTCGGCGTGGCCGATGAAGCGCTCGCTTATGGGGCGGAAGACTTGAAGTCAGCGATGAAGTTTCTCGACGAGGCGTCTATCAACTACGGCAAGGCAATCGACACCAATCCGGCGGAGAAGTACTTCAAAGACCCCCAAAAGCGCATCGAGACGGCGCTGGCGCACTATGAGAAGCTGCAGAAGCAGCAGGCGACCCCTCCGGCCCCAACGACCACGGTAAAACATCCACACCAGTAGCGCCCTGTCCTTGAAGTTCGTTGCATTTGCTTCAGGGCCAAAGGCCCGCTCTATAACAGCCTGAGGCAGCGCCCCAGGTTACGAATCGCCAACGAGCACAGGGCTGACAGCCGGCCCAATTGAGGCACCAGCTTTTGAGACAGGACACGAAAAATCCCCTCACGCTGAAGCTCTGCATCGCGATGATCGCTGGCACGCTTGCTGCCACCGTCTGCGCGCAGGACTTTCGCTGCGGCGCGGGACGCGATCTTGTCGTACAGGCGCTCGAACGCGCCGGCCCGACCAGCAGCACGGCACAGTTCGAAGACGCGCTCCAGTTGTTGAAGCGAGCATCCGCGGAGTGCGCCGAACTAGGCGATGCCTGGTACTACCGCAGCCTGGTCGAGGCTCGGCTGGGCCATGCGCCGCTGGCAAAGTTCGCGGCCGATAAGGCGAAGCTGCTCGGCTCCGAGGCGATGGACCAGAACCTGCAGCCATTCGTGCTGGCTACTGCGCCGGCGTCACGCGGGAACGGGGCGCGGGTGCCGAGTGCGACGCCTGAGGCCGCGTCCGCCGCGAAGACGCCGACCGTAGCCAGCGCGGTTCAGAGGAAGTGGGCGCTCGTCATCGGCATCGGCAAATTCGCCGACCAGAGCATTCCCAAACTGCACTATACGATCTCGGACGCGCAAGGCTTTGCTTCTCTCTTGACCGACCCTGTCGTCGGCCGCTTTCCCAGGGAAAATGTGCATACTCTGACGGATGCCGATGCCACCACGCACAACATCAAGCAGCAGCTGAACTGGATCGCGCGCAACGCCGGGCCCAACGACATCGTGGTCATCTATCTGGCAACGCACGGGTCGCCGCGCAGCATGGATTCAGCCGGAGGCCTGAACTATCTGCTGACCTACGACACGCAGATACGGGCGAATGACCAGTTCGATGAGGATGCGCTTTACTCGACCGCGCTGCCAATGATCGAGCTGTCGAGCGCCGTCGCCACACGCATGAAGGCGCTGCGCACGCTGGTCGTGCTGGACACCTGCTACAGCGGCGGTTCCATACAGAATTCCCGCGTGATGACACCTGGTCTGGCAAACGCGGCGCCCGGGCCGGAGGCGCTCGACCGCATGAGCCAGGGCTCGGGCCGGATTGTGCTGGCGGCCAGCCGCGTCGATCAGGAATCGCTCGAAAGCGATACGCTGCAGCATGGGTACTTCACCTATTTTCTGCTGAAGACGCTGCGCGAAAGCAAGGGCCTGCAGCCGTTGTCGCAGGTCTTCAACGCAGTGCAGCAGCAGGTATCGGCGAAGGTGGCGACCGATCACCCAACGGCGAATGTGCGCCAGAATCCGGTGATGGATCGCAGCTCCGACGATGCCGATTTCGCGCTCGGGGTAGCGGGAACGAACGCGCCGTGACACCTGACGACTTTCGCCGCATTGCGCTGTCGTTCCCGAACGCGGAGGAGAGCTCGCACATGGGCGCCGCGGACTTCCGCGTGGGCGGACGCATCTTCGCGACGCTCGCGTCCGTGGCCGAGGGCTACGGCAACCTGATGCTGACACCCGAACAGCAGGCGGAGTTTGTCGCCGAAGCACCCGACCTCTTTCGGCCCGTCAGAGGCGGCTGGGGACGCAACGGGGCTTTGCACATCCGGCTGGCCGAGGCGAGCGAGGATGCTTTGACCGGCGCATTGAACACGGCGTACAAGCTGCGCATCCAAAAGAACGGCACTGTAAAGCGCCGTTCCGCCTGATCGGAGTCGACCGTGCGCACCTTGTTTCTACTCGCAATGATGATGACCGTGCCTCAACAAAACACGCGCACCCTGGCCTCGCTGGTGGATACGAACCGCGTGTTGCTGGTGTTTGCGCCTTCGGATCAGGACTCGCGCTTTCAGCAGCAGCTCGCATTCCTGCATGGCCACTCGGCAGAGATGAAGGACCGCGATCTGGTGCTGGTCGCAAACCTGATTCACGCGGGTGCGCGGACAGACGCCGACATCATGCGCACCCTGCCCGCGCCGTACATCTTCGACCAGGAGCAGTTGGTCAGCCGGCATCGTTTTCATGTGGAGCAGGGTGACTTCACGGTCGTGCTGCTGGGCAAGGATGGCGGCGAGAAGCTCCGCTCGCATGCGCCGGTCGCCATGCAGAAGCTGGACGAGACGATCGACGCGATGCCGGGGCGGCAGGATGAGATGAAGAAGCAGCCGCCGCGTTGATTTACCCTTGCCGGCGATGATGAGTATAACGAAGAAAGGGCCGGGATTTCGCCCGACCCTTCTCTTGTTATGGGTTTGTGACTATGCGCGGGCGGCGTCGGCGGGCGGGGCCGCCGCCGCGGCGGCGGCCGCGGCGCGATCCTTCTCCAGCTTGGCTTCCCTGCGCAGTTCGGCGGCGTTGGCGCCCAGGTTGGCGTCGAGTTGCTCGGTGGTATAGGTCTCGATGACGTCGCCCGCACGCATGTCCTTCCAGCCGGCCAGATCGATACCGCACTCCACGCCTTCGCGTACCTCGGAGACGTCGTCCTTCAGGCGCTTGAGCGACGAGATCTTGCCCTTCCAGATCTCGGCGCCCTCGCGCATCAGGCGAGCCTGCGCGTTGCGCTTGATGATGCCGTCGGTGACACGGCAGCCCGCGATCTGGCCGACCTTCGTGATCTTGAAGACCTGCAGAATCTCGGCGCGGCCGGCGTAGTTCTCCTTGAAGACGGGATCGAGCAGGCCGTACATCGCCTTTTCGATCTCGGTGCGGAGCTCGTAGATGATGCTGTGGAGGCGAATCTCGACGTTCTCGCGTGCGGCGACTTCCGCGGCGTTGCGGTCGGGACGGACGTTGAAGCCGATGATGACGGCGTTGGATGCAGACGCGAGCAGCACGTCCGATTCCGTGATGGCTCCGACACCGGAGTGCAGGACGCGAACCCGAACCTTCTCGGTCGACATGTGCGCGAGATCCTCGGCGATGACCTCCACCGAGCCCTGCACGTCGCCCTTGACGATGACGTTGAGGTCCTTGACGCCGGCCTGCTTGATCTGTTCGGCGAGTCCTTCCAAAGATACGCGCGAAGACTTGGCAAGCTGCGCCTCGCGCTCCTTCATAGTGCGGTAGCGCGAGATATCCTTGGCGCGGTCGCGATCGCTCATCACCAGGAAGGTATCGCCCGCGTCGGGCATGCCTTCGAGGCCGAGGATCTCGACCGGCGTGGACGGGCCGGCGGAGGTGATGGAGCGGCCGCGGTCGTCGAACATGGCGCGGATCTTGCCGAAGGTGTTGCCCACGATGTAGCTGTCGCCAGTTTTGAGCGTGCCGTTCTGCACCAGGATGCTGGCGACTGCGCCGCGTCCGCGATCGAGCTTGGCTTCGATGACGGTGCCGACGGCGGGACGATCGGGCTGGGCTTTCTGCTCGTTCACGTCGGCAACCAGGCAGATCATCTCTTCCAGTGCGTCGAGGTTGAGGCGCTTCTTCGCGGAGACTTCGACGAACTCGGTGTCTCCGCCCATGCTGGTCGGCTGCAGGCCGCGCGAGGCGAGCTGCATGATGACCTTCTGGGCGTTGGCTTCGGGCTTGTCGATCTTGTTGACGGCGACGATGATCGGCACCTTGGCGGCGCGCGCGTGGTCGATGGCCTCGATGGTCTGGGGCATGACGCCGTCGTCGGCTGCGACGACGATGACGACGATGTCGGTGACCTTGGCTCCGCGGGCGCGCATGCGGGTGAACGCCTCGTGACCTGGAGTGTCGAGGAAGACGATCTCGCGTCCAAAGGCGGGCGAGTCGGGCTTGGTGATCTTCACCTTGTACGCACCGATGTGCTGGGTGATGCCGCCGGCTTCGCCGCCTGCGACATCCGTGGAGCGAATCGCGTCGAGCAGCGAGGTCTTGCCGTGGTCGACGTGGCCCATGACCGTGACGACCGGCGAGCGCACAACTTCAACCATGCCGGAGGTGTCTTCGAGGAAACCCTCGATGGCCTCGTTTTCAAGCTGCTCCTCGACCGTGATGACGGTGGCTTCGGCGCCGAACTGGCGCGAGACATCCTTGACCAGCTCGCCTTCGAGCGACTGGTTGACGGTGACGAGCACACCCTTCATCAGCAGCACCGCGATGAGATCCTTGCCGCGGACTTCGAGCTTTTCGGCGAGATCCTTGACCGAGATGCCTTCCGTGACGGTGATGTGCTTGGTGATCGGCAGCGGCTCGCGCGACATCTGAATGCCGCCGTAACGCGGTGGCGGCTGGAAGCCCTTCATCGGGCCTTCCTTCACCTTCTCGTAACGCTGGCCTCCGCGACGCTGGCCCGGACGTGCCGGACGCATGCCGCCTGGAGTCTCACCGGGACCTGGCATCGCGCCAGGCGCACCTGGAGCT
>CAXTMK010000032.1:0-1450 GCA_964245315.1 uncultured Acidobacteriaceae bacterium
AAGGTGTAGCGCTCGGGGTCGCGCGTGTACCAGAGGATGTTGTCGTGTTTGGCCGGCCAGCGTTTGGTGGAGCGGGCGCCGTAGTCGTAGGCCCAGATGATTTCGTTCTGAAAGCAGTCGCGGCCGAAGATCTGGTCGAGCATTACCTTGCAGTAGTGGACCTCGCGCGGGTCGATGTGGAAGAAGAGCGATCCGGTGGGCGCAAGGATGCGGTGGGCCTCGACGAGGCGCGGGCGCAGGAAGCCGAGGTAGTCGTCGAAGGTGTCGGCATAGCCGGCGAGCGAATCGGTGGCTTTTTCCGTGCGATAGCGAACTCCGCCGAAGCCTGTGCGATCGCCGGCCTCGTCGCGGATGGTCTTCAGACGAGGACGCACCTGGCGCCGTCCGGTGTTGAAGGGCGGGTCGATGTAGATCAGATCGACCGATTCCGCAGGTAACGTTTGGAGCACTGCTAAGTTCTCCCCATGTATGATCTGGTTCACCCCGTATCTCCTCGTACACTTGAGCGTATGTCAGTTCTTGGTCGAGCGCCGGGTTGGGTGTATCGTTTGCGCCAGCGCTCGTTCAGGAATTCGATGTCGGCCAAACCGTTCAGCTTCGCCATGCTTTCGCACCAGGGCCGTGTCCGCAAGGGCAACGAGGATACCTGCGCGGCATCGACGGAGACAGGCGCCTTCGTGGTCTGTGACGGCATGGGCGGCGCGGCGGCGGGTGAAGTCGCGAGCAAAATGGCCGCCGAGACGTTTCTGCATGCGCTGGCGCCGGCCAAAGATACGAGCGAGACGCCGCGTACGCCTACGCCGGATGTACGCATGGATCTGGCAGTCCACGAGGCGAATCAGGCGGTCTTCCAGCACTCGCAGCTAAATCCGGAGTGGGACGGGATGGGGACCACGCTGGTGGCTCTTCTGCTGCGACCGGCCCATGCCGGGGCGGCGACGGCGCTTACGCTGGTGCATGTCGGCGACAGCCGCTGCTACCTGTTTCGCGAGGGCGTGCTGTCGATGTTGACGCAGGACCACTCGCTGGTGGAGGAGCAGGTGCGGCTGGGTGAACTGACGCCACTAGAGGCGGAGTATCATCCGATGCGGAACATCATTACCCGGGCAGTGGGGTCGCAGCCGGAGGTCGAGCCGGAGATTCAGAATCTGGAGCCTCTGCCTGGGGATCTCTACCTGCTGTGTTCGGATGGTTTGACGCGCGACCTTTCCGACCAGGAGATCGGCCAGGCGATGCAGCGGTTCACGACGCGCGAGGCGGCAGGCAAGCGGGCGCAAAAGCCCGACCTGTCGGTTCTGTGCCGCATGCTGATCGACCAGGCGAACGATGCGGGCGGCGGAGATAACATTACGGTGCTGCTGCTGCATCTGCGGTGAGTATGGGTGAGTTTGCGATGGTCGGAGTGGTGGGTGCGGGGACGATGGGGAACGGGATTGCCCATGTGTTCGCG
>CAXTMK010000032.1:1460-5135 GCA_964245315.1 uncultured Acidobacteriaceae bacterium
GTGGTGATGGTGGATGTTGCGCAGACCGCGCTGGACGCGGGCATGGCGACGATCCGCAGGAATCTGGCGCGCGAGGTTGCGAAGGGCAAGCTGACAGCGGGCGAGGCTGGAGCGGCGGAGGCGGGGATTACGCCGGCGACTTCGCTCGAGGCGCTTTCCGGCGCCGGGATCGCGATCGAGGCGGCGACGGAGCGTTTCGAGATCAAGGCGCAGATCTTCCGGCGGCTGGATGCCATTTTAGGAGCTGAGGCGATACTAGCCTCCAACACGAGCAGCATCTCGATTACCAGGCTGGCGGCGTTGACGAAGCGGCCGGAGCAGGTGATCGGCATGCACTTCTTCAACCCGGTGCCTGTGATGAAGCTGGTGGAGATCATCCGCGGGCTGCAGACTTCGCAGGCTACGTTAGACGCGGTGCGGTCGCTGGCGCTGGGGCTGGGCAAGATCCCGGTCGAAGTGAACGATGCGGCGGGCTTTGTTTCCAATCGGGTACTGATGCCGCTGATCAACGAGGCGTGCTTCGCGGTGATGGAGGGCGTCGCGACGGCGGAGGCGATCGACACCATCTTCCGCGAAGGCATGGCGCATCCGATGGGGCCGCTGACGCTCGCCGACTTCATCGGGCTGGATGTCTGCGTTGACATCATGCGCGTGCTGGTGGATGGGTTGGGCGATCCGAAGTACAGGCCCTGTCCGCTGCTGGTGCGGATGGTGGATGCGGGCTGGATGGGGCGGAAGTCCGGCCGCGGCTTCTACACCTACTGAGTTCCTGCGATACTCTTCAAGAACTGTACCCGAGGGATAGCCCGACATGCAGCCGTTGAATGCGATCGATGCAATTGCTCCGGCGTTTACCCGGACGCACGAAATTCTGTTCAGGCCGTTTCGCTGGGACCGGTCGTGGAAGCTGGCGGTTTCGCAGTATCTGGGGATGCTGGGTGCGGCGTTCATTCCCTTTCCGCTGCTGCTCGCGTTTGCGCCGATAGGAAATCTTGGTGCGGCGAGGACTGCCCTTTTCGTCGTGACCTCGGTGATGACGCTGGTCACGTTCGCGTTTTTCTACGTCGGCGTTCGTATGCAGTTCGTCGATTTCGAGATGATTGTGACGCGTGGCGAAATGATAGCGCCGATGTGGCGACGCTACGGCGGGCGGGTGTGGCCTGTGATCGCGCTGAAGACCGTGCTGGGGATCGTAGTGCCGCTGGCGCTGGCTCCTTGGGTATGGCATGCGGGCAAGGCAGCCCTGCAGGCGGTGATGAGCATGCCGCGTCCGCGGATCGTTCCGGGCCAGACGCCCGATCCGGTGATGGCCCAGAGCATGGTCGCGATGATGATGACGATGGTTTCGCAGTTGATGGGCTTCTACGCTGTTTTGCTCTGTGCGTTCCTGGTGCTCAAGACATTCACGACTGCGTTCGAGGACTTCGCGTTGCCGTTTTACATCCTCGAAGACATCACGCTGGGAGCGGCGATCCAGCGTGGGTTGAAGGTGTTTGCTGCGGACCCGCTACAGTGCATTCTGTACCTGATTCTGAAGCTCGTCCTTACGCTCATCGGCTTTATCGCCCAGTATGTCAGCACGCTGATCGCGATGATTCCTTTAGGAATTATTGGCGGCATCGTTCTGCTGATAGGCATTTTGATTGCGTCGTTGGCGCGAGGCGCGGGCAGCGCGGTTCATCTGCTGCTTGTGGTTGCGGGCATTGTCTTCGAAGTCGCGTTTTTCGCGGTCATCCTCTGGTATCAACTGGGCACGTATGGCTACGGGGCGACGCTTCTGGAAGCGTATGGCGTCTACTTCATGGGCGGACGCTATGCGCTGCTCGGGAGCATGCTGGAGCCGGGCCCGGGCGGGCCATTTACGCCGCCGCCGGTGTTTCCTTCCGCAGAGGAGCAGAAGGATGACGACGGCGGGCCGCCTATGCCGATGGACCCGGCTGTGGCGTAGGGTCAGGCGCGGGAGCGAGGTTTTGTGGGGTGAGCAGTCGCTTCCGCCGCTTCCTCGCGGCGCTTTTTCCAGGCAAGGTATGAGGCGGGAATTTCATCGCCCGGGTCGGGTGGATTATCGCCGCCGCGACTGAGAATCTCAAGGGCCTCGGCTTGCGCGGCATCGTCGTAAGGACGGCGATTTGCCGCCCAACGCTGGTTCTCTAGTCGCTCGGCGATATCAACGATCGTTACGGTTTCACCGATAGCCATTTAATTCTCCTTCCATAGTCGCTCGAGGAAGTCGCGATCAAGACCGACGTTTCCAGCACAATACGCGACTTCGTCTTCAACATCACTCCTGCTCTTTCTTCTTATTCCGCGCGCGGATCTTGAACCAGATAGGGCTGCCGATGAAGCCGAAGCTCTCGCGAATCTGGTTGGCCAGGAAGCGCTCGAAGGAGAAGTGCATCTTGATGTCGCGATCGGTGAAGAGCACGAAGGTGGGCGGCGCGACCTGCGCCTGCGTCATGTAGTAGATGCGGACGCGCTTGTTCATTGGCACCGAGGCGCGCTGGAAGTCGACGCTGTCCAGGAACTTGTTCATCTGGCCGGTGGAGACGCGCTTGCGGCGCTCGCGGGCGACCAGCTCGACCTTGGCGAAGACCTCGTTGATGGCACGTGGGCCGGAGCCGTCTTCCGGTGCGGCGGAGATGAAGAGCAGCGGCGCGTAGTCGAGGTACTTGAGCGCGTCGCGCACCTGCTGGGCGTAGATCTTCTGGTCGGCGGGCGGCTTGCCGTCGCTGCGGTTGGAGGTCATCAGGTCCCACTTGTTGATGACGATGATGACCGAGCGTCCACTCTCGTGCGCGTAGCCGCCGATATTGGCGTCGATCGCGGTGACGCCTTCGACCGCGTCAATAACGAGCAGCGAGACGTCGGCGGCTTCCAGATGCTTGCGCGCCATGATGACGGAGAGCTTCTCCGCCATCAGCCTGGTCTTGCCCTTGCGGCGGATGCCGGCGGTATCGACGAAGCGGAAGAGATGGCCCTTGCGCTCGACGATCTCGTCCACTGCGTCGCGGGTGGTGCCGGCGATCGGCGAGACGATGGCGCGGTCGGTGCCGGTGAGCGCGTTCAGCAGCGTCGATTTGCCGACGTTGGGGCGGCCGATGATGGCGACCTTGGTCTCGCGCGACTCGTATTCACCATGGGTGCGCTGCTTGCGCTTGGGTGGGGCGGCTTCGCCTTCCAGCGGCTCGAATTCTTCTTCGAAAGCTTCGGCCTCTTCCTCAGGGCTCGGCTCTTCGTCTTCTGCGTCGGGCTCACCGGTTTTTGCAGGCAGGACGGCGAAGACCTCGTCGAGCAGATCGCCGATGCCGGAGCCGTGCTCGGCGGAGATGCCCATGACCTCCTTGAAGCCAAGGCGGCGGAAGTTTTCGGCGGCGGCGAGCATCTCCGGCGCGTCCATCTTGTTTACGGCGAGGAAGACCGGCTTGCCACCGCGCAGCAGCAGGCGGGCCAATTCCATATCGGGCGAGGCGAGTTCGGTGCGTCCATCGACGACCATCACGATGGCGTCGGCCTCTTCGAGCGCGACCTGCGCCTGGCGGAAGATTTCGCTCGGGATCAGGGCTTCGTCGTCCGGGACTACGCCGCCGGTATCGACCAGGCGGGCGTCGCGTCCCTGCCACTCCAACTCGCCGTAGATGCGGTCGCGGGTGATGCCGGGCTCGTCGCCCACGATGG
>CAXTMK010000032.1:5145-11325 GCA_964245315.1 uncultured Acidobacteriaceae bacterium
CTCTTCGTCTGCAGCGTCTGATGTGTTTAAGAGTCTGGTGGAGGCGTTGGTGGAGACGATGGCGCGGTGGGTGCCGGTGAGGGGGTTCAGCAGCGTCGATTTGCCGACGTTGGGACGGCCGCAGATGGCGATGAGCGGGAGCGTGCGCGAGACGGCGTGGTCGAGCGTAACCGATTGCTGCAGGGCGAGCAGCTCGGCCTCCTTCCAGTCGTCGTCCTCGCGCGGGCCGGCCAGGATGCGTCCGCGGGGACGGTTGGAGCCTTTGCCCTCGCGCTCGAGCGCGGCCTGCTGCTCGGAGGCTGAGCGGAAGCTGCGGCCGGGGCTGGTGCGCGTGGGACCGGCTGCGGGGCGGACGCGCTTTTCCGGGTCGTCGCCCGTGATCGACCGTTTTGCTTCGAACTCTGGCGATCGCCGCGAGACGCGCTTCTCTTCAGTTTGCTTCGCGCGCTTTGCGGCGAGTACCTTGCGCTTCTTCGGATCGACCGCGCCGATCTTCGTTGCGCCGGTCTGCGGCGTGGATTTGGGCGCCTTGCCCTTGTGGGGGCGGGTGGCGGCTTGGCGGTGCTTTTTGCCTAAGCGTTTAGGGGCTTTCTTGGGTGCCATCGCAGTGCCTTCTCTCGGACGCAATGCGCCAATAGCCATTATAGGAGCGAGATCGTTTAGAGTTGTTCGGAATGACAACGACTAATAGGCAGTTCAGTCCTAATGATCCTTGGTCTTGGTTATCTCAGGCACGACAGCTCGATCAGGCTGCGACGCTCATCTGGGAAGCAATTCGGCAGGACTATGTCAAAATGTCTCGGTTGCCCGTAGGTGCGACTTTGGATATCAGCGAGGTCCCAAATTTTGGGCTCGGAGGGGTGTTTTGGCTCAATGCGGGCTCAGCGCTCGAGAACTTGTTCAAGGGCCTCATTATCCAGAGCGATCCCTCTCGCGTAGTCAACGGTGCCATAGTCAAGAGCCTCCAAACCCACAACCTCCTGAAGTTGGCTAAGCATGTTTCATTCGCTATCGACGTTTACGACGCCTTCTTTTTGCATATCGGAACGCAATGTGTGATTTGGGCAGGGCGGTACCCATGTTCAAACAAACCGAATCAGTCAAAGCCGCCCGTGTTCACTGAAGCAGATGTTATCGCGTATAGGAGCATGTTCGACCGACTTTCCCGTCGTTTCGCAGACCGTGATTCGAAGGTTATAACTTTGCGGCGTTTGTGCTGAGACATCGGTCATTATTGCGTTCGTTTGCCAGCTGCGTCCTCTCTGAGCATCGCCTGCTTGAGCTTGTGCCGTTCGACATAAAATTTATACCGGTCGTTCTTTGCACTGACGTAATCCGCCATGACTCCGTTGTATGAATCCGCTTGGCCCTGATCGATAGCGGCGCACTGGCCCATCTCGTAGGCTCGGTCATTCAATTCGTTGTAGCTCAACTTCATGACCTCAGTGTTGTCGGGAACGCCATTGTTCATCCGGGCGGCCTCCGCATTGTCGTATTCGATAATTTGAGCGCGCCATAGTCCGAAATCTGCTTGGCATTGCACGACGGTTGTCGCGTGTTTTTGTCCCAATGCATTGATAGAAAAGAGACAGAGAGCGGTGACGATCAGAGTTTTCATGCGCCTATGGTACAGCCGCAGCTCGCCGTGATGGGACGGTCGTATCGAAAGTTCGTGCCGCAGTTGGGTCGGGCTTTCAGCCCTCGGATTCGTGGTTGGCTGGAAACCCAGGGTTTCACCATGGGCTGCGATAGGACGGGCCTTCGGCCCTAATGCAAATGCAACAGACTTTAACTCCGGATAGTGTCGGGCGTTGGTTTCGCCTGGTCTTCGCATATCATCGGTTTGTGGGGATTGCTGCAACCATTCCGGCGGCTGCTCAAGCGAAGTTGCCGACGCTGCACGAGTTTTTTTCGAGCGGTGGGATCCTCTCCAAGTCGTCGCTGAACTTCGAGGTGCGCAAAGGGCAGTACGACATGGCGAAAGCGGTCGAGGCGGCGCTTACCGATAAGCGGCACCTGGTGGTTGAGGCCGGGACCGGGACCGGGAAGACGCTGGCTTATCTGCTGCCGGCGCTGCGGTTCGCGCGGGAGCGTGGGCAGCGGGTAATCCTTTCAACCGGCACGAAGAACCTTCAGGAGCAGCTTTACTTCAAGGATGTGCCGTTTCTGGAAAGCCTGCTGGGACCGCTGAAGGTCTGCTACATGAAGGGCCGCGCGAACTACCTGTGCAGGCACAAGCTGTATGCGCTGCGCGATTCGCCGCTGCTCTCGGGGCTGGATGAGATTGAGCAATTTCACCACATCGCTACGTGGGAGCGAACGACGCCCACGGGCGATCGGGCGGAGTTGAAGCATCTGCCGGAGAACTCGCCGCTGTGGCACAAGCTGGACGCGCGGACGGAGGCCTGCCTGGGGCAGACGTGCCCGGATTGGGAGCAGTGTTTCGTGACGCAGATGCGGCGCAAGGCTCTGGAATCGGAGCTGATTATCGTCAATCATCACCTCTTTTTTGCGGACCTGAACATCAAGCAGCAGGCGCCCGACGCTCCGGATGCGGGCATTCTGCCGGCGGCCGCGGCGGTCATCTTCGACGAGGCGCATGAGCTGGAGGAGATAGCTTCCAACTACTTCGGCATCGGGCTTTCGCATGCGCGCTTCGACGATCTGACGCGCGATGTGGAGATGTTGCTGCGAGCGAAGAATGCGTCGTCGAGCGGGATCGAGTCGGCGTGCGGAATCCTGAAAGATCGGGCGAGGATGTTCTTTGCGGCGCTGCCGATAGAGTCTCAGCCCATGGGCCGGATGCCGTTCGAGCGCGTTCATCGCGAGAGCTTTCTGGAGTCCGACGGCGATACCTATCTGGGCGCGACGAATGCGCTGCAGCGGCTGGAAGGCGAGCTGGAGCGGGTGAAGAATGTCGACGAAACCAAGGGCTTGATCAATCGCGCGGCGGACATCCGCCTGCACCTGAAGTTTCTGCTGGAGTCGGACGATCCCAATACCGTGTTCTGGATCGAGCGCAGGGCGTTTTCCGGCGTTCGCAACCTGACCCGTGCAGCCGCGCAGCAGAGCTTTCACATCCAGCTGCAGGCGACGCCTATCGATGTGTCGAAGCTGCTGGGCGTGTCGCTGTTCGACGTGTATGCGTCGGTGGTGCTGACCTCGGCGACGCTGACGGTGGCTTCGGGGTTCGACCACCTGACCAGACGGCTGGGGTTGACGAGTACGCGCGAGCTGATCGTGCCATCGCACTTCGATTATGGCAGGCAGGCGCTGCTGTATCTGCCGCCTTCGATGCCCGATCCGCGCGATGCCGACTTTGCAATGCACGCGGCGGAGCGGATGCGGCGCATGCTGGAGATAACCCACGGGCGGGCTTTCTGTTTGTTCACGAGCTATGCGCAGATGAAGGTGTTGTATGAGCGCATGCTGGCGGAGTTGCCCTTCCCGCTGCTGCTGCAGGGGACTGCTCCGCGGCATGTGTTGCTGCAACAGTTTCGCGATACGCCAAATGCGGTCTTGTTCGGAACGTCGAGCTTCTGGCAGGGCGTTGATGTGCAGGGCGAGCAGCTTTCGTGCGTGATTATCGATCGGCTGCCGTTCGCCGTGCCGACCGATCCGGTGGTCAAGGCGAGGATGGCAGCGATCGAAGCTGCCGGTGGCAAGCCGTTCTTCGATCTGCAGATTCCGGTCGCGGTGATCGCGCTGAAGCAGGGTTTCGGCCGCCTGATACGTTCGCTGGACGATCGCGGCGTGCTGATGCTGCTCGATCCGCGCATCCAACGCCAGCGCTACGGACAGGTCTTTCTGGATTCGCTTCCACCGTACCGGCTGACGCAATCAATCGAGGATGTCGAGGCGTTCTTCGCTTGAGCTATCCTTGAGGGTAGACGCATGGGACGCAACCTCTACATTCTGGCGGGCACGTTGCTGTTCTTCGCGTGCGCCACGTTTGGACTTTCCTTCCTGAACATCGCCCAGCAGCCCGGGTCGCCGGGCGACGTGATGCTGTGGCGGACGATGGCGATCGGCTTCCTGGTGCTGGCGCTGCTGATGGGGCTGGCCGCGAGCCTGTCGTCGTTGTTCGAGCAGGCGGAACGGCGGGCGGAAGAGGCTCGGCGGGCGCGGCGGAAGCGGTAGTGTGGGCCTCGGTCTCGTTACAATGGAAGTTGGCGTGAGAAGGGAATTACGAGATGTTTGAGGTGACTGTAGAAGCCGGCTTTTCGTCCGGACACTACCTGAGGAACTATCGCGGCAAGTGCGAGAACCCGCACGGGCATAACTACCGCGTGTTTGTGACGCTGATCGGCGCGGAGCTCGATCCTGCCGGGCTGCTGCTGGACTTCAAGCTGCTGAAGCAGGTGATGCGGCCGGCGGTGGACTATCTCGACCACCAGATGATCAACGACCTGAAGCCGTTCGACGAGGTGAATCCTTCGGCGGAAAATCTGGCGCGGTACTTTTATGAACAGACCAGCGAGCAGCTGCATGAGATGACGGAGGGGCGCGTCCGCGTGAAGGACTGTACACTCTACGAGACCGACACCAGCTTCGCAAGGTATTACGAGTAACGCATGCATCTGATCGAGCTTTATAAATCCGTGCAGGGTGAGTCGTCCTTCACCGGTCTGCCGTGCATCTTTGTGCGCTTTGCCGGATGCAACCTGCGCTGCGCGTGGTGCGACTCCGAGTACACGTTTACGGGCGGCAAGCCGTTTACGCAGGACGAGGTGATCGCGCAGATCGAGGCGCTCGCGCCCTGCAAGCTGGTGGAGTTTACCGGCGGTGAGCCGATGCTGCATGCCAGGGAGCTGCTGCCGCTGATGGATGTGCTGCTTGCCCAGGGGTACACGTTGATGATGGAGACGAGCGGCGAGCGTCCGCTGGGCGATGTGCCGAAGCAGGTGCACAAGATCGTGGATGTGAAGTGTCCAGGCGCGGGTGCGGCGGCGTACAGCTTTCGTCCCTCGAACCTGGAGGCGCTGACGGCGAACGACGAGGTAAAGTTCGTGCTAACGGATCGCGCGGACTACGAGTTCGCCAAGGCATTTATGGCCGAGCACGTTCTGCGGGCGAAGGTAGGCGGGATACTGTTCAGCCCGGCGTTCTCGAAGACGCCAAGTCCGCTTAGGACGGTTGACAATGCGACGCTCGATCCGCGCACACTGGTGGAGTGGATGATGGCGGATGGGGTGGACGCGCGGCTGTCGCTACAGATCCATAAGTTCATCTGGGAGCCGATGAAGAAGGGCGTTTGATTCGAGAGCTATAAGCTGAAAGCCTGGAGCATTCATGGCGGCTATCGAGATCAGGGTGGTGGTGGTCGCGGCGTTTGAGCCTTCGGGCGGGCCCGTGCCGGGGGAGTTTCGCTACTGGCGTGAGCGCGAGAGGATGACGCTGGAGCTTCCGTTTGCCTTTGGGCTGGGGTCGCTGTGGATGAACGATGATGGCGTGTTGGGCATCGTGACGGGTGTGGGCGCGGTGCGGGCGGCGGCTGCGATCACCGCGCTGGGACTGGATGCGCGCTTCGATCTGACGCGGGCCTGCTGGCTGGTGACGGGCGTGTGTGGTGTCGATCCGGCGCGGGGTTCGCTGGGGTCGGTGGTGCTGCCGGAGTATGTGGTCGATGGCGATTTCGTGCATGAGATCGATGCGCGGGAAATCCCGGCGGAGTGGGAGGATGGGTTTGTGCCGATCGGCAAGTCAACGCCGTATGAAGAGCCGAGGGCGGATCGATTTGAGGGTGGAGATGGGATTGTGCATCGGTTGAAGCTCGCGGAATGGGCGTATGAAGTGGTTCGTGAGACGGAGTTGATGGATACGTCGGGCATGGCATCGAGGCGGGCGCAGTTCGGGGTGCAGGCAGGGCCGAGTGTGTTGCGCGGCGATGAGCTTGCGTCGACGACGTTCTGGCATGGCCGGATGATGAGCGAACGGGCGCGGCGATGGGTGGCGTATCAGACGGAGGGACGCGGCGAATATGCGATTACCGCGATGGAGGATGCAGGAGTCTTGCACGCGCTGACGCTGCTGGGGTGTATGGATCGGGTAGTGGTTGTGCGTGGGGTTTCGAACTTCGACCGGGAGCGTGAGGGGATTTCGGTGGCCGATAGTCTGGCGGAGACGAAGGTGGTGGGGTACTCGGCTTATCTGCCGGCACTGGAAAATGCCTGGCGGGTG
>CAXTMK010000032.1:11335-16489 GCA_964245315.1 uncultured Acidobacteriaceae bacterium
GATCCCACATCTCAGAATCGAGATGTGGGGCACCCAAATTTGTGGTGGTCAGTCGGTGTAGGCTCGATTGCGCCAGGTGATGGGGCGGTTCAGGAGCTTGCGGATCAGGGCGTACCACTGGATGGCCAGCAGGAGCAGGATGCCCAGTGGATGCAGGAGGGCAGAGCGCCAGTCTTGCTTGAAACGGCGGGCGGCGAGGACGCGGGGGAGCCAGGCGGGAAAGGCAAAGAGGACGAAGGATGCGACAGCAAGGATCGTATAAATCGGCGTGAAACCATCGTTATCCCAGGCTGCTCCACGACCCCAGAAGAAGCTCCAATAGATCGCTAGAATGAATGGAAGGACCTGTCCGAGCAGCAGGATAATGCTGACAGGCACGATGCGCGCCGGCGCGGCAATGCCTTCCGTAGCGTTCTTGGCGAGGCCATTCCATACCTGCGCCGCGGTGCTGTACATGCGGCAGTCGGCCAGCGTGGTGATGTCGGCGAGGTCGGTGCGGAAGCCGTTGGCGCGGAAGAGGCGCGGGAGCAGCAGGCCGTCGTGCATCGTCTGCTTGATCTGGCTGTGGCCTCCGCTGGCGAAGTAGGCCTCGCGGGTGCAGAGCAGGAACTGTCCGCAGCCTGCGGCGAAGCCCGTTTCGGTCGTTTGGCGCATGCGCGAGATAGGCAGGAAGCCGAGCAGCACGAAGTGGATGAGCGGGAGCAGAAGCCATTCCAGGAACGTAACGGTGATCTGGCGCGGGAAGCCGCTGACCAGGGCGCTTTCGCTCTCGGCGAGGAACTGCGCCATGCGGGCGATGCATTCGGGCGAGAGCGTGACGTCGGCGTCGACGAAGCAGAGCAGTGGGTGGCGCGCGGCATGCGCGAGCGACCAGCAGGCGTGCTGCTTGCCGTTCCATCCCGGCGGAAGTGAAGGCGCCTGTTTAAGCCGGATCCGAGGGTCTTGCGGTGCAAGTGCCAGAACCAAAGCTGCGGTATCGTCGGTGGAGTTGTCGTCCATGACGATGACTTCGAAGTCGATGTTGCGGGTGGCGAGCGCGTGCGTGACGGCGCGGGCGATGACTGCGGCCTCGTTGCGCGCGGGGATGAGGATGGAGATTGCAGGAAGGTTCGCGCCGGCGACGGGCGGCGGCGTGTAGAGGCGCAGGTTGAGGCAGAAGAGCACGGCCGGGATGACCGCACAGAGCAGCGAGAGGATAAGTAGGCTCAGGATCATCCTGTGGCCTTTTGCCACAGAGGGAGACGCCTGAAGTTGGCCGGGTTGCGGGTCAGGGATTGAGTCTTGAGCTCCTTCATCGTTTGTTCGAGCGCCTGCTCCAGTTGCTTGTTCAGCGCAGGCTTGCTCGTATTCTGAGACACATGGATGGGTTCGCCGAAGTGGAGCAATGCCTGCGGACGGCGATCGTTCCAGAAGGTGTACTCGGTGGCGAGCGGAATCAGGGTGCATCCGAAGCGTGACGCGACAGATGCCAGACCGGGCCTGAATGCCAGATCAAGTTCGCGTGTATCGGCGAAACGGCCTTGCGGTGTAATCCAGAGAACGCCACGCTGCTGAAGGATGGTCATAGCCGCCTGGAGGAACTGCCTGGCTCCGCGAGTGGAGTAGATATCTATCGGGAATATCCCAATCCTGCCCAGAATTCCATTTTCGGCGAGAGAGGTTTCATCGATGGGGGCGTAATGCGATCTTCCAGGCATGAGCTTGGCGGCGAGCAGCACCGCGGTCATGGGATCCCACCAGGAGCTGTGGTTGCCGTAAATGATGAGCGGCGTTGTCTCCGCAGCCTGAGTGAAGGGCTCGGTGTTAAGAGCCAGAACGGAGGTGAAGTGGAACTGAAACCAGATGCGGACGATGAGGCGGAAGAACCAGAGGACGAAGGGCGAGATTTTCGGGGCGTCCATCTGGTCTGAGCCTATCGTATGTGTTTGAGAAGCCAGCCGCCGGCTTGTTCGTCCCCACCTCAACGACGATGGAGCCGTCGTTGAGATGAGGCACCCGCCAGCTGCTATGGATGAGAGTCCTGGTCGAGAGAGTCGGCGGCGATCCAGCCGGACATCATGACCATGGGCATGCCCGGGCCGGGATGGGCTGCGCCGCCGGCGAGGTAGAGGCCCTTCAGATCTTTCGAGCGGTTGGCGGGTTTAAAGGCTCCGTTGAAGACGCCGTGCGAGGAGATGCCGTAGATCGCTCCGTTGAGGACGCGGTAGCGGTCGTGGATGTCCTGCGGGGTCAGGTGCGACTCGAAGACGATGCGGTCCTCGATATCGTGCAGGCCGGCGGTGCGCTTCAGCTTGTCGAGGATGACCTGACGGTAAGCGGGAAACATCTTGCTCCAGTCGTGCTCGGGACGCAGGTAGGGAGTGTGGACGAGGACGTAGAGAGCTTCGCCGCCCGCGGGTGCGGAGGTGGGATCGGTTGCGGCTGTGGCGGCGAGGTAGCAGGTTGGGTCGGGAGCGGGGATGCCCTGGTCGTAGAGGGCGTGGAACTCCTCGTGCGGGTCGCGGGAGAAGACGAAGTCGTGATGAGCGAGGTGGTCGTAGCGCTGTTTCAGGCCGAGGTAGAGCACCACGCCGGAGCAGGCGGGCTCGTAGGCGCGGCGATGGTCGAAGTGGCGGGCGACGGCTCCGCCGATGAGCTCGCGATGGGTGCGGACGGCGTCTTCGTTGGAGACGATGGCGTCGAAGAGGTAGGTTTGGCCAGTGGTGGTAGTAAGGCCGGTGACCTTGTGGTCGAAGTGCTGGATTGCGGCGATGTCGGTCTCGGTGTGGAAGGTGACGCCGAGTTCCGTGCCGAGCTTGACCACGCCTTCGGGGACAGCGCGGGTTCCGCCCATCGGGTACCAGATGCCTTCTTCCATCTGCATGTGGCCGATGGCGCATAGGATGGCGGGCGAGGCGTCGGGCGAGGAGCCGACGTACTGGACGAAGTGGTCGAGCATCTGCGCGACGTTAGGATCGGGGATGTTCTCGCGGATGACGCCGGAGACGGTCTTGCCCAGGCGCATGCGCATCACGTCGCGCAGCACCTTCAGGTCGAACGCGCCTTTGACGTCCATGGTGTCGCGCATGGAGCCGATGGAGCGCCAGAAGAAGAAGCGGTCGGAGATGGAGTGGAGTTGCTCGGATTGCTCGAGAAATTTGAGATAGCCGGCGCCCATCCTGGGCCAGATGGCTTCAAGCGCGGCGGCCATCTCCTGGGCGTTGTCGCGGAGGTCGATGCGGCTGCCGTCCTCGAAGAAGCAGCGCCACTGCGGGTCGAGCCGGACCATGGGAATGTAGTCTTCGAGCCTGCGGCCGGCCTCTTCGAAGACCTTGCGCAGGACCGAGGGCTGAAT
Organism: uncultured Acidobacteriaceae bacterium; assembly: GCA_964245315.1. Lineage (GTDB taxonomy): Bacteria > Acidobacteriota > Terriglobia > Terriglobales > Acidobacteriaceae > Edaphobacter. The sequence goes on from CAXTMK010000032.1 coordinate 14,670, forward strand.
CAGGATGGTGGGTCCCATGTCGAAGCGGAAACCCTGCGCGACCAGTTGCGCCGCCTTGCCCCCGAGCCACGGGTTCTTCTCGAAGACGGTGACCTGGTGGCCGCGGGCGGCGAGGGTGCATGCGGCCGAGAGCCCGGCGAGTCCGCTTCCGATGATGCCTACCTTCATTGTTTCTCCTGTTGGGAAGGCTGGTCCCCCCCCTGTTAATTGCGCAAGATATTTAAAAGGAAAGACTTAGGTCTGGACCTCGATATGGATGGAATTGAACCATTACTGGTGCAGCGACTTTACTTCAGGATCAACCGGCTTCGATCATCTTTTTGCGTTTATTCGTTCTCCTGTGATGCAGGGGCGACGGGCCGGGGCTGAAGCCCCTTCAAACTTCGGGTCTGGTTCGTGGGGCTAAAGCCCCACGCTAATCCGATAAAACACTACGGCGTTCATGGCTAACGCCCCCGCTGGTGCGGTAAGACAACTGCGGAGATTCTGGCTTCGCCAGAATGACGGCGGAAGGGCGGGAGGATGCGTTCATTTGAGATTCCGAGCTGCGGAGATCAGGTTGCGGAGGCCGGTGACGCGTTGGCGCAGGGTGGGGCTGGGGACGAGGGCAATGGCGGCGCGGAAGAACTCTTCGTGGGCCGGGCCGGTGGACTGGTAGTGCAGGCCGAGCCTGTCTTTGCTGACGGCGGTGACCCTCGCGGCGGTCATCTCCAGCAGGCCTTCGGCTCCGCGGGTGGTGCCGCTGCCGCGACGGCCGCCGAACGGCAGGCGCGGGTCGACAGTGGGGAAGATGATGTCGTTGACGAGAACGGTGCCGACGTTGAGCTTTGCACCGAGGATGCGGGCGGTTTTTTCGTCTCCATAGATGGCCGCGGTAAGCCCGAACGGGCACAGGCCGTCGAGGCGCGCAACGTCTTCCGTGGTGGGCGCGTGGAGGATGGTCAGGACGGGAGCGAAGATGTCGGCCTGTGCGATCTGCATCTCGGGACGGCCGTTCAGGACCAGCAGAGGTTGAAAGGGATAGGCGCCGGGGTCGCCCAGGATGGTTGCGCCCTGGTGCCGGGCGTCGGCGGTCAGGCTATCGAGGAGATTGCGGGTGGTGGGGTTGAGGTCGATGCCGGGTGTTGCGGCAAATCTTTGCAGCAGTTGTTCGATCAGGATGTCGTGGCCGTCGCCAACGAGGATGAGGCGGCGGGGTGCGATGCAGGTGGAGGAGCCGTTGAGGCGCATGCCCCAGGTGAGCGCTTCGACGACGCGCCGGGGGTCGGCGGATGGAAGGACGATGACGGCGTCGCAGCCGGAGAGCTCGGCGACGACGGGGATGGCCTGCTCGGCGGCCATGCGGAGTACGGCGCGGCCGGCGGCGCCCGAGCCGGTGAAGAAGACTTTGTCGGGGCCGGCCTGCAGCGCCGCGATGGCTGTTTCGGTGGATTCGCCGGTGACTTCGAGCAAGCCGTCGGGCAGGCCCGCGCGGACCATTGCCGCGGCAAAGACCTGAGCGACCGCGACGCTGTCGCGGCCGGGTTTCCAGATGACGGCGTTGCCGGCGGCGAGCGCCTGGAGGGTCTGCACGCCGGCCAGAAGCAGCGGGTAGTTGGCCGGGGCGATGATGAGGACGACTCCAAAGGGCACGCGTTCGACAGTGCTGTCGATGCGCGCGAGCCAGAATGGTCTGCGGCGCAGGCCGAGACGGCGCGGCCTGAGGATGCGGGCGGCCTCCTGTTCGAGGAAGCGGCAGGCTGCGAGCAGCGGCAACACTTCAGAACCGTAGGTGTCGGCGCGGGTGCGGGATAGGTCGGGTGAGATGGCGTCGACGAGGC
>CAXTMK010000032.1:16499-38183 GCA_964245315.1 uncultured Acidobacteriaceae bacterium
TTTCGAGCCCATGCCGATTGCGCCGGGTTCCTGGCGGCGGTGGTGAGGGTTTCGGGTTGGAGGAGGGTGGTGGACATGGAGGTCGAGCGTGACCCAGGCTGACGTGCCGCGAGAGACGAGGGCATGGTTCCTGAGCTTCAAGCTATTGCTCTGTGATCTGACAGCAGTAAATTACTGCAAGGCTACGACGGGGCTCCGACGAGTTGGCGGCCAAGCGGCGCGTCCTCGCCTATCGGGTTCCATTGCGGGTCGAGGTTCAGGTCCTGGAGCAGCAGGCGTGAGGTGATGCGAGCGGACTCGAAGATGACGGGCAGGCCGGAGCCGGGGTGGGTTCCACCGCCGACCAGATACATGCCGCGCACGTCTTCGAAGCGGTTGTGGGGGCGGAGGTGCAGCATCTGGTCGAGCGAGTGCGCCATGGAGAAGGTTGCGCCCTTGTAGAGCTCGAACTCGCTGGCCCAGCCGCTGGGGGTGACGATGTTTTCCGTCACGATGCGCTCTTCGACATCGTGCAGGCCGATCTTCTTCATCTGTTCGAGCGCGAGCCGGCGGTAGCGCGGAGCTTCTTTCGTCCAGTCGACCGAACCGGTCTCGTGGGTGACGGGCAGCAGGACGTAGAGCGAGCTGTGGCCGGCAGGCGCGAGCGATTCGTCGGTGACACAGGCGTTCTGGACGTAGAAGCTCGGGTTTTCGGAGAGTGCGTGGCGCTGTTCGATGTCGGCGAGGTTTTCTTTGTAGTTTTCCGCGAGAAAGATGGTGTGGTGGGAGACGTCGTCGAAACGCCCTTTAATGCCGAGGTAGAGCATGAAGGTGGAGCAGCTGTATTTCTTCTTTGCCAGGGTGCTGTCGGTCCATTTGCGGCGCTGGTGATTGGGCAGCATCTTCCGGACCGCGCCGGCGAAGTCCGCGTTCAGGACTACGGCATCGGCCATAAGGGTACGGTTTGCGGTGCGGATGCCGGTGGCTTTGCCGTGTTCGACGAGAACCTTTTCGACGGGCTCATCGAGCAGGATTTCGACGCCCATCTCGGTTGCCATGCGGGCCATGGCGCGGGTGACTGCGCCGCAGCCGCCGGTGGGGTGGAAGACGCCGTGCTCGTACTCCAGGAACGAGAGGATAGAGAACAGGCTGGGACAGCGGAAGGGCGACATGCCCAGGTACTTCGACTGGAAGCTGAAGCCGAGGCGGATGCGCTCGTCCTTGAAGTGGACCTGCAGATCCTGGTCGAGCGACTTCCATGGCGCGAGCAGAGGAAGCAGCTTCGCCATGCCCGGTTTGGCGAGATCGCGCCAGCTTTCGAAGGGCGTCTGCAGGAAGGGCATAAACTTGTCGAGCTTGTTGCGGTTGTGTGTGATGAAGTGGCGGAAGCGGCCGGCATCTTCGGGGCTGATGGCGGCGATGGCCTGGACCATGCGTTCGATGTTGGGCGTGGCCAGCAACTCGCCGCCACCGCCGAAGACGAGGCGGTACTGTGGGTCGAGGCGCGACATGGGGACTTCGTGGTCGAGCTCATAGCCGGCGGCGGAGAAGATCTCCTTCAGGACGCGCGGATACAGGAAGAAGGTGGGGCCGACATCGAATTTGAAGCCGTCCTGCTCGATGGTGGAGGTGCGTCCTCCGGGTGTGGAGCGCTTTTCGACGATTGTTACCTTGACGCCTGATTTGGCGAGCAGGAGCGCGGCGGCAAGCCCACCTGGGCCCGCACCTACGATCACGACCCGGTGAGGTTGTTTCTGCATCGATGCTTTGTCCCCTGTCGCGTGTTCGACGAACGATAAGGTTGATTGTAGAGAGAGAGCTGAGAAGGGCAGGGGTCGTACTTCGTATGATGAATCTTACGCCCTGCACATCTTGCCGTGCTGAAAGCCAACACATTCGATTTGTCGATAAGGTGCGCGAGACGGGCAGGGCAGACGTGAGGGCCGCTGCTGCTGCATGGCATTCCTCAGGCGAATATCGTTCGCGGCGGGAGAGAAGATTTCCACTCCGAAGACAGACGCAGGCACCGTCGGGTTGGAAGGCCCTGAGCCTATCTCATGGATATAGATGATGTTATAGTGTTGAGACCAGCTCCCAAAGGAGCATTTGCGCACGCGTGGGTTAGCCAGGGCCGGAACTTTTATGCAACTTAATATGCCTGTTCCTTCGTCTCAAACAGGGACGACAGCTGCACGGTTTATCGGTCTGCCCGCTCGGTCGTTCCAAACAGGAGAAACCGTTGTCCGCTGAGACGAGTGAGCGCCCGCCCATTGGCCCCGATCACCAACTTCCCGCACCTGCGCCCGAAAAGGCCCAACACAAAGGCGTCCGCTTCATAGCGTGGATTGTGGTGCTCGCGCTGTTTGCCGTTGGGTTTCTGCTCGTCATTCGCCATCACGAGGACCCCAGCAAAAAGGCAGCCGGGGGAGGCAGGCGCGGCGCCAACGCGGGTCCGGCGTCCATCACGACGGTGACCGCGCAGAAGGGCGACATCGGCGTCTACATTGACGCGATCGGCACAGTGACGCCTGTGTATACGGCTTCAATCACGGCGCAGGTGACCGGCACGGTGACCCAGGTCTACTATCGCGAGGGCCAGATCATTCAAAGGGGTGCGCCGCTGCTCGATATCGACCCCCGGCAGTATCAGGCGACGCTGCTGCAGGCGCAGGGTCTGCTGGAGCGCGATCAGGGTATCCTGGCGCAGGCCCAGATGGATGTGGAGCGATACAAAAAAGCCTGGGATCGGAACGCGATTCCGCAGCAGACGCTGGACGACCAGGAAAAGCTGGTCGTGCAGGATGAAGGCACGGTGAAGAATGACGCGGGAACCGTGGCTTACGACGAGGTTCAGTTGGGCTTCTGCCATCTTGTCGCACCGATTACCGGGCGTGTAGGCCTGCGGCTGGTCGATCCAGGCAACATCGTGCAGGCGAATAGCACAACGCCGCTGGCGGTGATCACCCAGATGCAGCCGATCACGACGATTTTTACGATTCCGGAAGACAGCCTGGGGCAGGTGCAGCCGCGGTTGAGGCAGAATGCGAAGCTGGTCGTTGATGCGTACGATCGCACCGATCTGAAGAAGATTGCGAGCGGCACGCTGCTGACGCTCGACAACCAGATCGACACGACTACCGGCACGGTAAAGGCGCGGGCGCAGTATACGAACAAGGACCTGTCGCTTTTTCCCAACCAGTTTGTGAATGCACGCCTGCTGGTGAACACGCTGCACAACGCCACGCTGATTCCGTCGTCGGCGATTCAGCATAACGGCCAGGCGGCATATGTGTACGTGATTCAAGATGGGCCGCCACCCTCGGCCGGGGCTAAGGGCGGCGCAAAGCCCGGGGACGGGGCTGGTGGTGCGTCTGGCGCCAATGAAACCTCGGGCAAGACGAAAGGCGGAGGAGGTTCCAAAAGCGCGGGCGGGGCTGCCAAAGGCGAAGGCGCGGGCGCGGCTCAGCCGGCTTCGGGTCCGCAGATGCTGGCGATACAGCGCGCGGTCACGGTGGGCGTGACCGATGGCGGTACCAGCCAGGTGACCGGCATCAACCCAGGAGATGTGCTGGCGAACAGCACCTTCGACAAGCTGCAGGATAAGCAGCCGGTCATCATCTCGAACAAGCCGGTTCAGCAATCGAACATGGCTGGGAGCAGCGCTCCTTGAGTCCGTCACGTCCGTTCATTCTGCGTCCAGTTGCGACGGCGCTGCTGATGGCGGCAATCATGCTGGTGGGCATCGTCGCTTACACCCAGCTGCCGGTCTCCGCGCTGCCCGAGGTCGACTACCCGACGATCCAGATTTTGACGTTTTATCCCGGCGCGAACCCGGATGTGGTCGCGACTACGGTTACGGCTCCGCTGGAGCGCCAGCTGGGCGAGTTGCAGGGCCTGAGCCAGATGACGTCGACCAGCTCCGGCGGCAACTCGGTCATCGTGCTGCAGTTCAATCTGACGCTGAACATCGACATCGCGGAAGAGGAAGTTCAGTCGGCGATCAATGCGGCGCAGAGCTTTCTGCCCGCCAACCTGCCGTCTCCGCCGATCTATTCGAAGACCAACCCCGCCGACGCGCCGGTGCTGACGCTGGCGATTACCTCGAACACGATTCCGCTGTCGCAGGTCGAGGACCTGGTGGACACGCGGCTGGCGCCGAAGATATCGCAGCTGAACGGCGTGGGTCTGGTGAGCATCAGCGGAGGACAAAAGCCCGCGGTGCGCATCCAGGTGAACCCGACGGCGCTGTCGTCGTACGGGATCGATCTCGAGAGCCTGCGGACCGCGGTGAGCGACGCCAGCGTGAATGCGGCCAAGGGAAATTTCGACGGGCCGCGCCAGGATTATCAGATCGACTCGAACGACCAGCTTGTGACCAGCGCCGACTACAGACAGGTGGTGGTGGCGTATCGTAATGGCGCACCGGTGATGCTGACCGATGTGGCCAATATCGTCGACGGCGTGGAGAATACGTCGCAGGCCGCATGGGTGGGGATGGCGGGCAGCAAGTCGCAGTCCGCGACCCAGACGCCGGCGATCATCCTGAACGTGCAGCGGCAGCCGGGCGGCAACACGATCAGCGTGGTGAACAGCATCAAGGCGTTGCTGCCGCAGCTCGAGGCGAATCTGCCGAAGGGCATCCAGGTGGAGACGCTGACGGACCTGACGACGTCGATTACTGCTTCTGTGCATGACGTCTATTTCGAGCTCTGTCTGACCGTCGTTCTGGTCATCATGGTGATCTTCCTCTTTATCCGCAGTCTCTCCGCGACGATCATTCCCGCCGTGGCGGTGCCTCTGTCGCTGGTAGGCACGTTTGGCGCAATGTATGCGCTGGGCTACTCGCTGGATAACCTTTCGCTGATGGCGCTCACGATTTCGACGGGCTTTGTCGTCGACGATGCGATTGTGATGGTGGAGAATATTTCACGCTACATCGAGGAAGGAGAACCTCCGATGCAGGCGGCGCTGAAGGGCGCGGAGCAGATCGGGTTCACCATCCTCTCGCTCACCGTTTCGCTGATCGCCGTGCTGATCCCGCTGTTGTTTATGGGGGATGTGGTTGGGCGCTTATTCCGTGAGTTTGCGGTGACGCTCGCAGTCACAATTGTCATCTCCGCGGTGGTCTCGCTGACGCTGACGCCGATGATGGCGGCGCGCATCCTGAAGCACGATCCGGAGGCGCAGAAGAAGCCGCTCTATCGCTGGTCTGAGCACGTCTTCGAGAGGATGATTGCCTTCTACGGCAGGACGCTGAAGTTCGTCCTGAACTTCCAGGGGATTACCTTGCTGGTCGCGGTGGCGACACTCTGCCTGACGATTTTTCTGTACATGGTCATCCCCAAGGGCTTCTTTCCGGTGCAGGACACGGGCGTGATCCAGGGGATCTCGCAGGCGCCGCAGACCATCGGCTCGAAGGGGATCGCCGAGAAGCAGCAGGAGCTTGCGAATGAGATTTTGAAGGATCCCGCAGTCGAGAGCTTATCTTCGTTTGTGGGCGCGGATGGAACCAACACCACGCTGAATGCGGGACGGTTCTCGATCAATCTGAAGCCGCTCGAGGATCGCGATGCCAGTGCGTCCGATGTCATCCGCAGACTGCAGCCGAAGCTCAATCGAGACGTGCAGGGCATCCAGCTGTACATGCAGCCGGTGCAGAATATTACGGTCGACGACCGCGTCAGCCGCACGCAATATCAGTACACGCTTGAGGATCCCGATCAGAATGAATTGAATCTCTGGACGAACCGATTCGTCGAGAAGCTGAAGGATCTGCCGGAGCTTGAAGATGTGGCGACCGACCAGCAGACGGGCGGGTTGGCGGTGTCGCTGATCATCGACCGCGCGACCGCGTCGCGGCTGGGCATTGCGCCGACGACCGTCGACCAGACGCTTTACGATGCGTTCGGCCAGCGCCAGATCAACACGATGTACACGCAGCTGAATCAATACCACGTCATTCTGGAGGCGCAGCCGCAGTTTCAGCTCGATCCGAACAAGCTGAACCACATGTACATCCAGTCGCAGGCCTCGTCTGCCGCGACTGGCGCGGGCGCTTCGTCCTCCTCCGGTAAGGGGTCCACGTCGGCCGGCTCGAACGCGCTTACCGGAGCGGCCGCCTACACACCATCCGCGACGACGCTGACGCCGCCGGTGAACGCGTTGACGCGTCTGCCGGCGACCACCTCCGCGGGGGGCGCGACATCGGCCGGAACGACCTCGTCGACGCCAAGCAATGCGATTCCGCTGAGCGCGTTCTCGCACTTCGAGACGACGACCGAGCCGTTGTCGATCACACATCAGGGACAGTTCCCGTCGATCACGGTTTCCTTCAATCTGTCCAACAGTGCGTCTCTCGGACAGGCTATCGACGCGGTTACCAAGGTGCAGAAGGATATGCACATGCCTGAAAGTCTGCAGGCGGACTTTCAGGGCACCGCGGCTTCGTTTCGTAACTCGCTCTCGGGCGAGCCGCTGCTGATTCTGGCCGCGCTGGTGACGGTTTATATCGTGCTGGGCGTGCTGTATGAGAGCTTCATCCACCCCATTACGATTCTTTCGACGCTGCCTTCGGCGGGCGTCGGAGCGTTCCTGTCGCTGATTCTGTTTCATCAGGATCTCAGCGTGGTGGCGATTATCGGCATCGTGCTGCTGATCGGCATCGTCAAGAAGAACGGCATTATGATGGTGGACTTCGCGCTGGAAGCGGAGCGCCACCACGGCAAGAGCTCGACCGACGCGATCTACGAGGCTTGCCTGCTGCGCTTCCGGCCCATCATGATGACGACGATGGCCGCGCTGCTGGGCGGTTTGCCGCTGGCGTTCGGGCGTGGCATCGGGTCGGAGCTTAGACGTCCGCTGGGCATCGCTATGGTGGGTGGGTTGATGTTGAGCCAGGTGCTGACGCTTTATACAACGCCTGTGATCTACATCTTCTTCGACAATCTCGCGCAGCGTTTTGGGCATAAGAAGTCCACACCTGAGACGGGCAATGAGCCGGTCGAGCCGGGGCCCGACGCGGCGGGGCAAGCCGCATGAACATCTCCGCGCCTTTTATCCGGCGGCCGGTCGCGACCACGCTCCTGACGGTCGCGATCGCCATCGCTGGAGGGATCGCCTTTCAGGTGCTTCCGGTCTCGCCGCTGCCCCAGGTGGATTTTCCGACGATCTCCGTAAGCGCCGGCCTGCCCGGCGCCAGCGCGGAGATCATGGCGTCGTCGGTAGCGACTCCGCTGGAGCGGCAGTTCGGGCACATCGCCGGCGTGACGGAGATGACTTCGTCAAGCAGCCTGGGATCGACGAACGTGACGATCCAGTTCGACCTCAGCCGCAACATCGACGGCGCGGCGCGCGATGTGGAGGCGGCGATCAATGCGGCGCGCACCTATTTGCCGGCGAACCTGCCCGCGAACCCGACGTATCGCAAGGTGAACCCGGCCGATGCGCCGATCATGATTCTGGGGCTTACGTCGGACAAGTACGGCCCGGACAAGATGTACGACGAAGCGTCCACCGTGCTGCAGCAGAAGCTGTCGCAGATACAGGGCGTGGGGCAGGCGAACGCCGGCGGCGGAGCGCTGCCTTCGGTGCGCGTGGAGGTGAATCCGGAGAAGCTGGCGAGCTATGGGCTGGCGCTGTCGAATGTGCAGTCGGTGCTGAGCCTGCAGAATACGAACCTGGCGCGCGGGCAGATCACCAACGGAGACCAGAGCGCGGACATTGTCGTCAACGGGCAGATCAATCACGCGGACGACTACAAGCCGATCATTGTCGGTTATCACAACGGCGCGGCGGTGCGGCTGTCGGACGTGGCGGATGTGATCGACTCGGTCCAGAACGTGCGCACCGCGGGGTATCTGAACGGCAAGCGCGCCGTGAACGTGATCATCTTCCGGCAGCCGGGCGCCAACATTATCGACACGGTCGATCGCATCCTTGCGCAGATGCCTGCGCTCAAGGCATCGCTCCCGCAGGGCATCGACATTACCGTGGTGCTGAATCGCACGACGACGATTCGAGCGTCGGTGAACGATGTCGAAGTCACCCTGCTGATCTCGATCGCGCTGGTCATTCTGGTGGTCTTCGTCTTCCTGCGCAATGGGCGCGCCACGCTGATTCCGGCGGTCGCGGTGCCGGTCTCGCTGATCGGGACGTTTGCCGTGATGTATGCATTAGGGTACAGCCTCGACAACCTGTCGCTGATGGCGCTGACGATCTCGACGGGATTCGTCGTCGACGATGCCATCGTGGTGATGGAGAACATCACGCGCCATCTGGAAGAAGGCATGACGCCGATGGCCGCGACGTTCAAGGGCGCCAGCGAAATCGGGTTTACGGTGCTGTCGATCAGCATCTCGCTGATCGCGGTCTTCATACCGCTGCTGCTGATGGGCGGCATCGTGGGGCGGCTGTTTCGCGAGTTCGCGATCACGCTGTCGACGGCGATCGTGGTGTCGATGGTGATTTCGCTGACGACTACGCCGATGATGTGCGCGTATCTGCTGAAACACGAACACGGCGAAAAGCATGGGAGGTTGTATAACGCCAGCGAACGCGCGTTCGACTGGGTGCTGAATCTGTATCGCAGGACCCTGCACTGGGCGCTGGGCAATCCTGTACTGATTTTGGCGGTATTGATTTTGACGATCGCGTTGAACGTTGCAATTGCAATCAAGATCCCCAAGGGTTTCTTTCCTCAGCAGGATACGGGTTCGCTTCAGGGTGGCATGCAGGGGCCCCAGGATGCGTCTTTTTCGGCCATGAACGAGTCGCTGCAGTTGATCCAGCGGAAGATCAAGGAAGACCCGGCGGTTGCGAACGTGATCGGCTTTACCGGCGGCGGCGGCGCGACCAACACGGGCAATATTTACATTACGCTGAAGCCGCTGGGCAGCGGGGAGGACGAACGGAAGGCCGGCGCGGCGGACATCATCAACCGCATCCGTCCGAAGCTGAACCGGATGCCGGTGGCGTCGGCGTTCCTACAGGCATCGCAGGATCTGCGCATCGGCGGGCGCGGCAGCAGCGCGATGTATCAGTACACGATCCAGTCGGATAATGTGGAGGACCTTAAGACCTGGGGACCGAAGCTGTTCGATGAGATGAAGAAGCTGCCGGGCCTGCAGGATGTGAACTCCGACCAGCAGAACGGCGGCCTGGACGAGCTGGTGAACTTCGATCGCGTGACCGCGGCACGGCTGGGGCAGACCGCTTCGTCGCTCGACGCCGGGCTGTATGCGGCGTTCGGGCAGCAGGAGGTTTCGCTGATTTACACGCAGCTGAACCAGTATTACGTGATCATGGAAGTAGCGCCGCAATACTGGCAGACGCCGGCCGGGTTGAAGACGATTTACTTCCATAACGGGTCTGCCAGCAGCACGACCGCGACGGGGAACTCACCGCTGTTCTCGATGGCGAAGGCGGCTGCGAATACGACTCCGCTGGCGCTGAATCACACAGGCTTATTTCCTTCGGTGACGGTCTCGTTCAACCTTGCTCCCGGAGTTGCGTTGAGCGATGCGACAACGGAGATCAACGACATGCAGCAGCGGCTGGGTACGCCGGAGACGGTGCGCGGCTTCTACGCGGGGACGGCGCAGGCGTATCAGCAGTCGCTGTCGAGCGAGCCGGTGCTGATCGTTACGGCGGTTCTGGCGGTCTATATCGTTCTGGGCATTCTGTACGAGAGCTACATGCATCCGATTACGATTCTGTCGACGCTGCCCTCGGCCAGCGTGGGCGCGATGATGGCGCTGATGCTGTTCAACGAGGACCTGAATGTGATCTCGATCATCGGCATCGTTCTGCTGATCGGCATCGTCAAAAAGAATGCGATCATGATGATCGACTTCGCGCTGCAGGCGGAGCGCGAGGGCGGCATGGATACAGAGGAAGCGATCTTCGAGGCCTGCATGCTGCGTTTTCGGCCTATCCTGATGACGACCATGGCTGCGCTGTTCGGCGCGATTCCGCTGGCGTTCGGGACGGGCACGGGCTCGGAACTGCGGCGGCCGCTGGGGATTACGATCGTCGGCGGATTGATCGTCAGCCAGCTGCTGACGTTGTATACGACGCCGGTGGTTTACCTGGCGCTCGATAAACTGCGGCTGAGAGTTCTCGGCCGACAGCGCGACACGTTCCACGTGGGCGATGAACCCATGCCCGAAGGAGCAAAGTAAGTGGATAAATCAATTAAGAAAATGCGGTGCGCATTACACCTGACAGGCTTAGCCGCGGCGGTCGTTCTTACCGGCTGCAGAGTAGGTCCAAAGTACCACGTTCCAGCGGCGACGGCGCAGGCGCCGCCGACGAGTTACAAGGAATCGCCTACCCAATTTCCCGTGGCCGACGGCTGGAAGGTAGCGCAGCCACAGGACGCGATGCTGCGCGGCAAGTGGTGGGAGATCTACAACGATCCGGAACTGAATAAGCTGGAAGAGAAGCTGAATATCGATAACCAGAATATCCGGCAATATTTCGAGAGTTTCATGGAGGCGCGCACCCTGATCGCACAGGCGCGATCTCAACTCTACCCGTCGCTGACGGTCACGCCCTCTTACCTGCGGTCAAAATCGTCTTCGAACCTGACGAACACCAGCGGGAATACGACCACCACGACAACCGGAACCGGTACAGGTACGGGCACGGGTGGAACAGGAACCGGAACCGGAACGGGCACCGGCACTACCGGCACCGGCACCGGCGCGACGACAACCGCCGGCAGGCAGAGCTCGCTCTATTCGTTGCCGTTCGAAGTGTCGTGGGAGCCCGATCTGTGGGGCAAAGTTCGCAACACGATAAGTCAGTACCAGTTCGCGGCGCAGGTGAGCGCGGCCGATCTCGAAAACGAACGGCTGACAGAGCAGTCCAGCCTGGCGGTGTACTTCTTTGAACTGCGCGGGCAGGATGCGCTAAAGGCGCTGTACGACGCGACCGTAAAGGCGGACCAGAAGGCGCTGGATTATACCAGGGCGCAGTACGAGACCGGCGTGGGCGATCAAATCTCGGTCGTCGAGGCGGAGAACACGCTTGCGAATGCGGAGGCCACGCTGACCAGCGTCGAAGTGAATCGCGCGGAGTACGAGCATGCGATCGCGGTGCTGGTTGGAGACAATCCTTCGACGTTCTCGATCCCGGTGAAACCGCTGGATGCGACGCCTCCGGCGGTTCCGGTCGGTCTGCCGTCGCAGTTGCTGGAGCGCCGTCCGGACATCGCGGCGGCGGAGCGGACGATGGCGTCGGCGAACGCGCAGATCGGGGTGGCGACGGCGGCTTTTTATCCGACGCTGAGCATCACCGGGCAGGGCGGAGGCGAGACCTCGGCGATCAGGCACCTGTTCGATCTGTCGAGCGGTTTCTGGTCGGTGGGGTCGAACGCGGCGGAGACGATCTTCGATGCCGGCCTGCGCCGGGCTGCAGTCAACCAATACATCGAAACCTACAACGCGGATGTGGCGAGCTATCGGCAGACGGTGCTGACGGCGTTCCAGCAGGTGGAGGACTATCTTGCCGCGCTGCGCATCACGTCGCAGCAGTATCTTCAGGTGCAGCGCGCGGAGAAGTCGGCGCAGAAGTATGTCGATCTCGAGAACGGGCGGTACGAAACGGGTATCGACCCGTATGTGAATGTCGTTACGGCGCAGCTTACACTGCTGAGCGATCAGCAGGCGCTGACGACGCTGAAAGTTCAGCAGATGACGTCGTCGGTGCAGTTGATCGCCGCTCTGGGCGGGGGCTGGGATAAGTCGCAGCTGCCGACGCCGGGCGATGTGTCGAAGAAGCTGACGAAGGCGGAGACGACGATTCAGAAGTAGTCTCCTACGAGGTAAGGCGCGGTAGACTGGTGTATGCCTCCTATTTTGAACGCCCAGGGCATATCGAAGCGCTTTGGCGCTGTGCCGCTGTTCGATGAGATTTCCTTTACTGTTTCAGATGGTGACCGCATCGGTTTGATTGGACCGAACGGCGCTGGTAAGTCGACGCTGCTGAAGGTGCTTGCCGGCGATGAGGACCCCGACGCCGGCGAAGTTGCGATGCGCAAGCGGGCGCGCATCGGCTACGTGCGGCAGGAGTCGACGTTCGCGCCGGGACTGACCATTCGCGATGTGCTGGAGCAGGCGCTGACTGCCGGCGGTGTGCCCGAAGCCGAGCGCGAAGGCAAGCTGCGCGAGACCGGCGGACGCGTCGGTTTTCCCGAGACATCTGCCGAGGCCGCGACGCTGAGCGGAGGCTGGCGCAAGCGGCTGGCGATCGCCGAGGCGATGGTCTCAGGGCCGGATGTGCTGCTGCTCGACGAGCCTACGAACCATCTCGATCTGGCGGGCATCGCGTGGCTTGAAGAGACGCTGAAGCAGGCGCCGTTTGCATGCGTGCTGGTAAGCCACGACCGATATTTTCTGGAGAACGTCGCCAACGAAATGGTGGAGTTGAACCGCGTGTATGCGGATGGTCTGCTGCGCGTGAAGGGCTCCTATACGAAGTTTCTTGAGGGCAAGGAGCAGTATCTGGAGGCGCAGTCGAAGCTGCAGGATGCGCTGAAGAATCGGGTGAAGATCGAGACCGACTGGCTGCGTCGCGGACCCAAGGCGCGCACCACGAAAAGCAAGGCGCGCATCGACAGCGCGAACGAACTGATCGGCCAGTTGAAGGAGGTGAACCAGCGCACGCAGACTTCGAGCGCGGGCATCGACTTCTCGGCGACCGAGCGGCAGACGAAGCGGCTGGTGGAGTTCGACCATGTGAAGTGCGTCCTGGGGGAGGGAGCCACGGCGAAGACAATCGTCGAGGATCTCAGCTTCCTGATAACTAACGGCGTGCGCGTCGGGCTGGTGGGGCCGAATGGAAGCGGTAAAACAACCATCCTGCGGATGCTGACCGAAGAGCTGCAGCCGGTGAGCGGCGAGATCAAGAAGGCTGCGTTTCTGAAGACGGTCTACTTCTCGCAGACGCGTGAGCTGGATGAGGCCGTGACGCTGCGGCGAGCGCTTGCGCCGGATTCGGACTCGGTCGTGTATCAGGGGCGCGTGGTGCATGTAGCGTCGTACGCCGACAAATTCTTGTTTACGAGTGAGCAGCTGAATCAGCCTGTTGAGCGCTTGAGCGGAGGCGAGCGGGCGCGGGTGCTGATCGCGAAGCTGATGCTGGAGCCGGCGGATCTGCTGCTGCTCGACGAGCCGACGAACGATCTCGACATCCAGACGCTGGAGATTCTGGAGGCGAGCCTGCTCGAATACACGGGCGCGCTGGTGCTGGTTACGCACGATCGTTACATGCTGGATCGCGTGTCGACGGTGGTGCTGGGGCTGGATGGCAAGGGCGGCGCGGAGCGGTTCGGCGAGTACAGCCAGTGGGAGGAGTGGGCGAGGACGCAGGGCGCGAAGGAAGAAGGCGCGGGCGAGAAGAAGGAGAGCGCTACGTCAGGGCCGAGCACGGGGAAGAAGAAGCTGTCGTATCTTGAGGCTCGCGAGTATGCGGGGATCGAGGCTCTGGTGGATGCGGCGGAAGAGCGTTTGAACGCGGCGCGCGATGTGCTGGACGATCCTGGCGTCGCGACCAATGCGGAGGCTTTGACCAAGGCGCTGCACGAGATGGAGAAGGCGCAGGAAGAGGCGGATGGGCTGTATCAGCGGTGGGCGGAGTTGACGGAGAAGGCAGGGTAGCAAAGGCCAGCTATGTTGAAAGACCGCGCCGATGCATATGAACTGCTGAAATCTAAGGGCGCTTCAGAGCGCCTGTTGCAGCATGCGCGGCTGGTTGCTGAAACAGCCGATTTGCTGCTGGCTATGTTTCGTTCGCTCGGCGTCCCGGTCGACTTTCGCATTGTTCAGCTGGGAGCAGTGCTGCATGACGCAGGCAAAACTCAGCACACGAAAGAGCTCTCCGCGCCGGGATCACTGCATGAGGAAGCGGGAGAAGCTCTTCTGCTGGCCTGCGGTGTTGGCGTTGATGTAGCGCGCTGCTGCACGACACACGGAGCGTGGCGAGCAGTGAGCGTGACTTTAGAAGAACGGACGGTAGCTTTAGCGGATAAGCTCTGGAAGGGCAGACGTGAGCCTGAGTTGGAGTTGGCGGTCATTGACGAAGTGGCAAACAGGTTGGGCGTCTCGCGCTGGGATGTGTTTGAAAGGCTTGATAGCTGTTTCGAGGAGATTGCCGGCGCCGGCGACGCCCGATTGCAGGCAAGTCTTTCGAAGTCGGCCTGATCGCTTGAGGTAAGTCCAGCATTCTGGAAAGGTCGGCTTCGCCGATGCCCACCTCTCAAAATCGAGAGATGGGGCACCGGAGTTACTTCTGCTTCGTAGACTTTTTCGCGGACTTCTTTGCGGATGCTTTCTTCGCGGGGCCTTTCTTCGCTAGTTCGGAAGAAGAGGTAGAAGACATGTCCACGCCGAACTTCTTCGCGGCTGTCTTGATCTTCTTGAAGGCGGTCTTCTTCTCGGCCGCGGAGACGCCCTTCACCTGGTCGAAGCGGGCGATGGCGTTGCGCACGTGCGAGGCGTCGTTCAGCGGTTCCTTGCGCTCTTCGGGGAAGGCGTAGGTCGAGTCGGACATCTCGTTGCGCTCTTCAGTGTCGAGGGTGTGAGAGGATTTCTTTTTCGCGGCCATGAGTTTCTCCTTGCGCGGTTGGATGTGGTGGGTGCCGACTGCGGTATCCTGCTTGCATCATGAAAACTCTTTTGGCTGTTTGTGCACTTGCGGCGAGTGCTTCCTGTTTCGGGCAGCAGGTTACGGTGATCAAGGCGGCGCGGATGCTGGATGTTCGCGCGGGCAAGGTCGTCTCGCCGGGCGAGGTGGTGGTCGATGGGCAGCGGATCGTCGCGGGTCCGGCGCCGGCGGGGGCTAAGGTGCTCGACCTGGGCGATGTGACACTGATGCCGGGCATGATCGACGTGCATGTACACCTGTTTCTGCATCCCGGCGCGGAGGACCTGCAGACCGTCGAAGAGAGCGTGCCGAAGCGGACGCTGATCGCGATGGACGCGGCGAAACTCGACCTGATGGCGGGCTTTACAGCGGAGCGCGACATGGGTACGGAGGGCGCGGGGTCGGCCGATACGGCGGTGCGCGAGGCCATCAACTCGGGGCTGTTTCCGGGGCCGCGCATGCGCATGAGCGGCAACGCGATCGATCTGTTGGGCGGGCACGAGGACGCGAATAAATACAACCCCGCGCAGCATGTTTTGTCGAACGCGGACTATGCCAATAACGCGGACGAGATCGTGAAGGCGATGCGCGAGCAGCGCAAGGAAGGCGCGGACTTCACGAAGATCTACGAGACCGGCGCGGACCGATTTGTGGATGGCACGCTGACGACTCCGTACCAGTACACGCTGGAGGAGTTGAAGGCCGCGGTTGCGGAGGCGAGCCGATTCGGCCGCGGCCCAGGCTATGGTGTTGCGGTGCATGCGACCGGCGAGCCGGGCACGGGATACGCGGTGCAGGCGGGCGTCGAATCGATCGACCACGCCTACAACCTGAATCCGGCGACCATGAAGATGATGAAGGAGAAAGGCATCCCGGCGGTGCCGACGTTCGCGATCTCGGAGTACTTTGGCGAGCAGGCCAGGGGCGCGGCGAAGACACATCGGATGGACGAGCAGGAGTTCCACGCGCAGCAGTTCCGCAGGCAGCTTGCGGCGGGCGTGCCCATGGCGGTGGGCAGCGATGTGGGGCCGTTTCCGCATGGCACGCAGGCGCGCGAGCTGGAGCTGATGGTGAAGTACGGCATGCCGGCGGCCGATGTGCTGAAGGCGGATTTGTTGAACGGCGCGAAGCTGCTGGGTTGGGAAGGGCAGATCGGAGAGCTGAAGGCGGGATTTTATGCGGATGTGATCGCGGTGGAGGGCGATCCGCTGAAGGATATTTCGGCGGTGAAGAACGTCAGGTTTGTTATGAAGGGCGGCGTGGTTTATTGGCAGTGAGTAACCCCATGGTCGACGCGATGGAGCCGCGCCAAACATGGGGCACCCGGATGCTGCCGGGACGATACAATCGAAGACATGATCAAGGGAATGACGGTCGTCGAACAGGTGGGCGACGGCGGCGAGTTTGCGCGGTTGAAGGAGTTGTTTGCCGCGCTGGGTTTCGAGGCGGGCAAGGGTTGGAAGGATGACGCGGGCGAAGGCTCCGCGTTCCTGTCGCCTGTGGGGAATCTGGAGCTGGTAACGGGCAGGATGCCGGGCGTGCCGAGGATTCTGGTCGAGGTGACGCAACTGGAGCAGGTGCATGCGCGGGTGAGTGCGTGGGTGGAGGGTGTCGCACCCCACCTCAATCGCGATGAGAGTGCGATTGCGATGGGGCACCCGGTGGTGTCGCCGGTGGAAGCGACGCACTGGAACTCGCGGATGTTTACGCTGAAGGCGGGCCTTGAGGTCGGCTTCTGGCAGTCGGAGAATCCGCTGCATGGCGTTGTGCCGGCGGTGGAAGGCGGGTTGTCGGCTGAGGGGATGAAGTTCGCGGTCATCACGACGCGCTGGAACACGGTGATTACCGACCGGCTGCTGCAAGGTTCACTCGATTGCCTGCTGCGCAGCGGCGCGCGGATGGCCGATATTCAGGTGGTTCGGGTGCCGGGCGCGTGGGAGATTCCCAATGCCGCGCGGACGATTGCGGAGCTGGGCCAGGTCGATGCGGTCGTGACGCTGGGCTGCCTGCTGCGCGGCGAGACGGCGCACTACGAGGCCATTTACAACGAGGTCGCGCGCGGCATCGGGCAGTCGCAGCAGGAGACGGGCGTGCCGCATGCCTTCGGCGTGCTGACCTGCGAGACGCTGGAGCAGGCGCTGGACCGGGCTGGGTTGAAGGCCGGCAACAAGGGATTTGAAGCGGCAAGTGCGGCTATAGAAATGGTTCATGTGAACAGGAAATTGAAGGGCGGAGCTTAGTGGGTGCTTATCGTGGGAACTAGGAGGAAGTCGCGCGAGTTGACGATGCAGATGCTGTTTCAGGGGGATCTCGGCAAGCAGACACCGGAGGAGGTGCGCAAGCTGTTCTGGGCGTCGGTGACGGATGTCGATGAGGAGACGCGCGGCTTCGCGGAGGATCTCTATCGCGTGGCGACGGGACGGCGCGAGGAGATCGACGCGCTGATCGAGGAGCACTCGCAGAACTGGCGCATCGAGCGCATGCCGGTGGTCGATCGTAACCTGCTGCGGGCGGGGATCGCGGAGATGCTGGGGTTTCCGAAGACGCCGGCCGCCATCGTCATCAACGAGAGCCTGGAGGTGGCGCGCAGGTACGCGGCGCCGGAGTCGATCCGCTTTTTGAACGGCGTGCTGGATGCGGTAGCGAGGGATTTGCTGCAGGCGAGGCTGGGGTGAAGCAGGGTGTAGGGAATAGGGAACAGGAACGGCCACCTCGATCGAGGTGGCCTTGTTTTTTCTACACCCTATTCCCTACACCCTATCCTTAGCTCGTCGACTTTCTCGGATGCTGTACCAGCAGATCTGGCTGTGCGGTGCCGCTTCCGTTGATGTTGGGCAATGCCGGGACGATCGGCGTTTTCGTGTCGGTAAAGCCGGTTGTGCCGCGGGTGAGGAGGTGTACGGCGTTGTCGCCTTCGCTGCCGATGAAGAGCGTGTTGTTGTCCGCGCTGACTGTGCCGGAGACGGCGTCAAGCGGAGTGCCGACCAGTTTGTTCAGAGCGACCGGAGTCACCACGCCGGTTGCCGGAGAGTACTGCGGGACCGTTCCCGCAGTGCCCTGGTAGGTTACGAAGGCGAAGGCGCTGTCGGAGGTGACGAGCACGTTTGAAATGCCGGTGCCGGCGCCGAGTGCGAGCGGAAGCGGCGTACCGGCCTTCACGGTGCTGGTAAACGTGTAGGGGCAGCCGCCGGTTTTGGCGTTTGTCAGGATGTCGGTGAAGCTCGTGTTGGTGGCGCCCAGAATGTGCAATCCGTCGTTGGTCGCGGCCAGCCGGGTCGCAGTCACGCCGATGACGCCCGCGTCCGGATAGAAGCTGTTCGTTACCGTCTCGGCGAAGCCCGCGGGGTTGTAGGTGGCGGCGGTCGGGCTGCCCGTGACTGGCGAGGCAAACGTCGTCGCGGGACAGTTGGTGTGCACATCGACCGGGCTGCCGCCGAGGTAGACGCCCGCCGCTGGAATCGTAACCGCCGCGTCGGTAGCGACGTTCGCGAGTGGGATAGAGCTCCAGCCGGTGAAGGTGGAGTGAACCAGCAGGCGCCCGTCGGTGGTGGTGATGTAGACGGTGGAGGAGTCCGCGCTGAACGAGGCGCGCGTCGCCACGCCGCCGTACTCGGTGCTGACGCCGCCGGACGAGAGATACAGGTAGGTGAGCTGGCGCACGGGATCGGTCACGATGACGGTTGTACTGTCGGGCGAGACGGCGATGACGTTGCCGGAGACGCTGTTGTCCTGCCTTATCAGCGAGTTGCTGGCGGTCGAAAAGACCATGATCTCGGTCGTGGTGCCCATGTAGATGGTTGAGTTGTCAGTGGAGATTGCCATCGAGTTCGGCGCATAGGGCAGGCGCACGGGCGAGACCTGGTTGCTGGTGGTGAAGTCGTACGGCAGCAGGAACTGCGACTCCTTTGACGCAATGTAGAGAACGGTCGAGAAATTGGTTCCGGTGGACTGAACCTGCACCGGGTTTGAAGTGATCGGCGTGCCGTTGCCGAACAGGCCGATCTCGTTGTAGGGCGACGGATTGCAGTTCGGCGGCTGGCAGAGCGCGGTGATTGCGGCAGCGCCTGGATAGACCGGCGTGGTGTCGGCTCCGGAGGCGGGGATCGTCGTTGGGCTGGTCGAGACGTAGGTCAGGCTGAGGTTTGTGATCGGGTTGCCGGCGATGTCCGTGACCGTCGCGAGAAACGGCTGCGTGGTGTTCTGGTTCACCGAGATCGCGGAGGTGGGCGCGGTGGTGCTGGGTGGAATGCTCAGCACGATGGAGGCCGGCGGGCAGGTGCTGAAGAAGCCGGCGGTGGACGACGCCTGCGAGATGGCGGCGGTGATGCTGGCCGAGCCTGGCTGCGCGGCGGTGGCGACGCCGTTCGCGTCGATGGTGACGACGGACGCATTCAGCGAGCTGAACTGTAGAGGCCCGACGGAGGCGCTGATGTTGGTATTGGGGACCGGCGTTCCGTTGTAGGTGGCGGTGCCGGAGTCTGCCGTAAGACCAACGTTGAGATGGGTAAACACTGCCTGGAAGCTGCTTCCGGAGAGGCCGGTCGCGAGGACAGTCACGGGCTGGGCGTTGAAGTACGATCCCGTGGAGAAGCGCGCAAGGTTGACGACCTGGCCGGCGCTCAGGCTCTGCGCGGAGGTCTGGAAGGTGGCGACGTTGTTCGTGATGGAGTAGCCGGTGATGGGGATCGTAACGACCGGGGCGACAGTGGCGTAGGTGCGCGCGACCAGCTGGGCGGTCTGGCCCTGCGAGAGGCAGGAGTTGCCGTTGTAGGCAACCAGGGAGATGATGGCCTGGCCGCTCTCTGCTGTGGCAGAAAGGGGAGAATTGATCGGAAATCCAATGACGGTGAAGGTCGACGGCGTGCCCGCGGTGACCGTGGCGATAGTCGCATTTGTCGCGTTTAGCAGGCCGCTGCCGTTTTTCGTACCGGTGATGGTGACACGCTGGCCCGGCGCCGGCGTTTCGTTGCCCACCTGGGTATACGTGTAGGTGGCTACACCGCCGCCCGAGAGTACGGTCTGCGAGATGGAAAGAGTGCCTGGATTTCCGCTGTCGAAGCCGCTCAGCTGCGCCAGGTCGACGCAGTTGCTGGCCGCGTCGGACGTACAGTTGGACGAGGCTGTTCCCAGCACGATGCTGGTGACGATGGGGTGAATGAAGACGGGGATGGGGTTGGAGACTACGCCCTCGGCGCTGGCCGTGAGGTAGGCGACGCCGGAGGTCGCCGAAGGGGTGCACACTGTGAAGTCGGGGATGGCGCCGCCGGTGTTGCGATTCCAGGATCCTGCGCAGAGCGCGCCGGTGGAGGGTTGAACGTCGGCGAGGTAGATATTGGTCGACGCATAGGTGGTGCCGGCAGCGGAGGCGGAGTTGCCGCGGCAGTCCTTGCCGGAGGGCGAGTTCACGCGTCCGATTTCGCCCTCGTTGAGCGAGATGCCGGTCAGCCGCGGCTCGAGGTCCAGGGAAGCGAGCTGGCCGACCTGAACGCCGGATGTCTGGCCATTGCAGTATGTCGGGGCGACGGTCTTCTTCGCGCATCCATTGATGGAGACGCCGAACGGAATGGCAAATAAGACGAAAAGCGCTAACGTGACGAAACGACGCATTGAACCTCGTAAACCTCTCCGCCGCGGCCGGGACTGGGGGAAGTCTCTGCCGACGGACGGTGCAACCGTGCAAATTAATCCTGGGGATTTCCCAGGGTTCAGTCTAAAAGTTTGACCGGGCAGAAGCAAATGGGAGAGCCGGGATGGAAGTTAGACGGATGACGCATGGAATAGGGATCAGGGCTCAGGGATCAGTGAACGCGAGTGCGCCGACTGGTCCCTGATTTCTGTCCCATGGTCCCTACTTCGCCGGCATATTCTGTTCGAACCACGCGACTTCGCGAGCGTCGCGGTCGGCGGTGTGGGCCGGGTCGCGGAAGCCGTGGCCCTCGTTTGGGTAGACGACCAGTTGCGTCTTCACGCCTTCGGCCTTGAGCGCGTGCCAGAACTCGAACGACTGCGGCGCGGGACACTCGCCGTCGCGGTCGCCGACGATGACGAGCGTGGGGGTTTTCACCTTCTTGATGAAGTTGATGGCGGAGGACTTTGCATAGGCGGCGGGGTCGTCGTAGACCGTCGCGCCGAAGAATGGAACCATCCACTGGTCGATGGAGTTTTCGCCGTAGTAGCTCTCCCAGTCGGAGATGCCGGCGCCGGCGACCGCGGCCTTGAAGCGCGTGGTCTGGGTGACGCCGAACATGGTCATAAAGCCGCCGTAGCTCCAGCCGGTAAGGCCCTCGCGGTTTTTGTCGATGGAGACTTTAGTCTCGATGTAGTCCATGCCGGCGAGGATGTCGTGCAGGTCGCCGTAGCCGAAGTCCTTGTAGTTGGCGGCGGCGAACTTCTCTCCCTGGCCGAAGCTGCCGCGCGGGTTGGGCGCGAAGAGGAAGTAGCCAAGCTCCGACCACATGTTCTGCCCCCAGCGCGCGCCGGCCGAGGCCGACGGACCGCCGTGGACCTCGACGATGAGCGGATATTTCTTCCTGGGGTCGTAGTCTTTGGGGTAGGTAAGCCAGCCCTGGACGTGGAAACCTTCGTTGGTCCACTCGACAGACTCTGAGCGGGATGGATTCTTGGCGCCGTCGTTCAGGTGCGTGAGTTGCTTCAGCGTGTCGGACGGGCCGACCCAGATCTCGGGCGGCGTGTCGTGGCCGGATTTTACGAGCGCGAGCATGCCTTTGTCGGAGACGGCGATCGCGTTTTTGATCGGACCGCCGGAGACGCTGACCTCGCCGAGGTCGTTGGCGAAGTCGCTGGTCTTGGTCGAGACCTGGTAGTCGGCTATGATGTCGTGGCCGCGGCGCTCTTCGATGAAGCCGATGTTGTCGTTGCCGGTCCAGGCGAGGTAGGTGGGAGTGCCGTCGATGTTGGGGGTGATGTCGGTGGGCTGGCCGGACTTTCCGGGACCAGCCGCGTCGACCACCCAGATGTCGCCGCCGGTCGAGCCCTGGTCGGACATCAGGCCGCCGATGAAGGCGATGCGCTTGCCGTCGGGCGAGAAGCGGGGGACGGCGA